>NZ_CAKUCL010000032.1 GCF_934643405.1 uncultured Actinoplanes sp. | reverse complement strand
GCACATGCCACCGCCGCCTTACCGGCCGTCGGCGGCGCCGCTGCACCGGCCACCGCCGTCCCGCCGGCCGTCGGCGGCGTCGCTGCACCCGCCACCGCGGCCGCACCCGCCGGTGGGGGCGCCGGAGCGCAGGTCACCGTCACCCTGCTCACCGGCGACGTCGTCACCGTCAACCGGGCCGTGCCGGGGTGCGAGGGCGTCCGCGTGCGTCCGGCGAGCCCGAACGGCGCCGTCCTGCGCGCGTGCGACCCGGACGGGCACGTCCACATCGTGCCGGCGTCGGTCGCCTCGCAGATCGGCAGCGTCTACGACGAGGACCTGTTCGACGTCACCACGCTGATCGCGAACGGCTACGACGACCAGCACACGGCGGACCTGCCCGTCATCGTCAAGCCCGCCGCCCACGCCAAGCTGGCCGGCCGCAGCCTGCCCAGCATCGGTGCCGTCGCCACCCGCCTCCCCAAGCCGGGCGCGGCCGGGTCGTCGCGCAAGGCCGGCCAGCCGTCCCTGATCGCCGGGGCGCGGAAGGTCTGGCTGGACCACCGCGTGCACGCCACGCCGCTGCCCGCGCACGGCCGGCTCGACGCCAACCTCGCACAGATCGACGCCCCGGCCGCGTGGCGGGCCGGATACACCGGGCGCGGCGTGCGGGTGGCCGTCCTCGACACCGGCGCCGACTTCACCCACCCGGACCTGGTGGGGCGGGTCGCCGAGAAGGCCGACTTCATCACCGAGGGTGGCGACGCGGTCGACCACAACGGGCACGGCACCCACACGGCCACCACGGTCGGTGGCACCGGCGCGGCGTCGCACGGTGACCGCCGGGGCGTGGCGCCGGGCGCCTCGCTGCTGGTCGGCAAGGTGCTCGACGACCGCGGGTCCGGCTCGGACTCGCAGGTGATCGCGGGCATGGAGTGGGCCGCCGCCCGCGCCGACGTGGTGAGCATGAGCCTCGGGGATTCGTCGGAGGGCGAGGACGGGCCGCTCACCCAGGCCGTCAACGACCTCAGCAAGGCGACCGGCGCGCTGTTCGTGGTCGCGGCGGGCAACGACGGGCCGGCGCCGGGCTCGGTGGCCGCGCCGGGCAACGCGGCCGCGGCGCTCACCGTGGGCGCCGTCGACGAGGACAACGACGTGGCCGACTTCTCCAGCCGCGGTCCGCTGACCGTCGCGCACACCGCCAAGCCGGACGTGGTCGCGCCGGGCGTCGACATCGTGGCCGGCCGCGCGGCCGGCACGACGCTGGGTGCGCCGATCGACGCGAACTACGTGACGCTCTCCGGCACCTCGATGGCCACTCCGCACGTCGCGGGCGTGGCGGCGCTGGTCAAGCAGCGGCATCCGACGTGGACCGGCGACCGGATCAAGGCCGCCGTCGTGGGGTCGGCCGGCGCGCTCCCGGGCGCCGACACCTACACGGTCGGGTCGGGCCTGGTGGACGCGGCGAAGGCGCTCGCCGGCACGGTGAGCGACCAGCCGTCGATCGCGCTGGGCAGCACCGGCACCGAGGCGCGGCTGACCTGGGATGCGGAGAAGGCGGCGAGCCTGCGACTGAGCGTCACGGTGCTCGACCGTACGGGGAAGACCGTCCCGACCCGGGCGGCATCGCTCAGCGCAACCACCGTCCGGGGTGTCCGCACCGCGGCGACGCTGACTGTGAACCGGGCGCTGCTCGGCGGCCGCACCGGATACTTCTCGGCGATCGTCACGGCCCGGGGGCCCGGCGGCGTCACACTCCGCACACCGGTGACGTTCGAGGTGCCGGCGGCGCAGCACACGATCACGGTGAAGACCGCACCGATGCCGGACGCCTACCCGGACGGTGACCTCGTCGCCGCGATCCGGTTGATCAACGAGGCGGACCCGGCCGTGCAGGGCCGCACCGTGGGGTTCACGCCCGGCGACACCGTCACCATCGCCGGGGTGCCCGACGGTCCGTACGCGCTGGAGACCCTGTTCTTCAGCAGTCCGGTCGACTTCGAGAGTCAGCGGGTCACGTACCTGGCCAGCGAGGTGCGGGTCACGAAGGACGTCACGGTCACCGCCGATCCGGCCGTCGCCAAGCCGGTGCTCGCCACGGTCGACGGCCAGGCCACGCGGCAGGACGAGGCCTCGCTGACCCTCGCGCGCACCTCACCGGTCGGGCTCTCCTGGGGTTCCCAGATCTTCGCGTACGGCGTGGACAGCCCCCGGCTGGCAACCGGCCCGATCGCTCCGCCGCTGACCGGGTCGCTGCGCCTCTACACCGCCTTCAGCCTGGTGTCGCCGACGCAGCGGCCGACCCCGTTCCACTACGACCTGATCCGCACCCACCCCGCCGGGATGACGGCCGGTGACCTCTACCGGGTGACGGCCGGCGAGCACGCCAAGCTTGCCCGGATCGTCCAGCACACCAACGTGATGACCTTCCCGTACGAGGTGGTCCCGTCCCTGCGGCGGTGGGGTTTCGCGCCCGACGGTTATCCCGTCGCGCACAGCTTCAACGACCTGTTGCCGGCCAAGCGCACCGACTACGTGTCGCCGGGCTACCTGTGGCAGGACGAGGGCCAGTTCAGCCAGCTGGGCCAGGAGGCATGGCGCAGCTACGCGCCGGGCAGCCGCACGGACAAGCAGTGGGGCCGCGAACCGGTCCACGCCGACTGGTACGACGACCCGTCGGGCGCGGACTGGACCTGCGCCGGGCCGTCCACCCGGACCAGCGGCAACATCCACGTGGACATCGTCAACCAGACCGAGGACCACGACCGCGGGGACTGCCTGGCAGGCGGTTCCGTGCTGTTCACCCGCACCACGAAGCTGTACCGCGACGGAGTCCTGGTCGGGAGCACCCCGCGGTCGACCGCCGACTTCGCGGTGCCGCGGGCCGCGGCGGACTACCGGCTCACCTTCGACCTGGACATGAGCCGGATCCAGACCATCTCCACCCGGACGAGCACCGCGTGGACGTTCCGGTCGGCGGGGCCGTCGGGGCTGGCCACCGCGAAGCTGCCGCTGATGTCGGTGGACTACGACCTGGCGCTCGACCGGGACAACCACCCGACCGCCGGGGTGTCGACGTTCCGGGTGCTGCAGACCCGCGGGCTGCCGTCGCAGCGGGTCACCGGCTTCACCGTGCGGGCGTCCCTCGACGACGGCGCCACGTGGAAGCCGGTGCAGGTGAGCGCCGCGAACGGGGCGTATCGGGCCACGCTGCCGCGACCGCCCGCGGGTGGGTTCCTGTCGTTGCGGGTGACCGCCACCGGTGACGGCGGCAGTGGCATCGACCAGACGATCCTGCACGCCTACGCCGGGTGAGCCACGACGGCGGCCCGGAACCCTCGAAGGGGTCCCGGGCCGCCGCCGGGTGGGGGGTTACGAAATGCGGATCTTGGCGGAGGTGCCGTTCTCCTCCAGCACGCGGATCTTCACGCCGACCGCGGGGAGCTTGACCCCGTGGTTCGGCAGTTCCTCGTAGAAGTACTTCTGGGTGTCGTCGAACAACGGCTGCGCGGGCTGTCCCCGTACGTAAGACGGCTGGCCGTTGACGTGCAGCGTGAACGAGTCGGCCTTCCGCAGGCCGAAGGGCGCGTCGTAGACCTGGATGCGGGCGCTGAACGGCAGGCCGTCCATCCGGTAGAACGGGCGCGGGTGTGCGTCGATGTACAGGTTACGGCCCTGACCGGGATGCCAGTTGGTGTCGTTGTCCACCTGGGACCGGTCCCAGTACGAGATCAGCACCCCTTGCTGGTACGGGTAGTGCTCGACCCAGTTGGGCTTGGTGTTGAGGAAGCCGAAGTTGTACGGGCCGGTCCTGAGGTAGCGGTCGTACGAGACGTACGTCCGGTGGCCGGCGATGTAGTAGTTGTCGTACTGGTTGGTCGAGCTGGTGCCGACGACGGTGAAGCCGCGCAACGTCCACGGCGTGGTGCCCTCGGCGTCGTCGCTGAACAGCACCGTGGCGCCGTCGACGACCTTGATGTCGTCGGAGAAGAAGCCACCGGCCGAGAAGCCGCCGTCGGTGCGGTAGTAGAACTGCAGGTAGACGTTCTGGCCCGCGTACGCGCTCAGCGGCACGGACACGTCCACCCACTGGTTGTCGGTGCTGCCGTCGATGGCCGGCCGTGGCGGGTTGGCCCCGTCCCGGCCGAACGGCTGCCCGTTGACGGTGCCGTCGAGGGCCGTCCACTTCTGGCCGTCGAGCGACGCGCGGACGTACAGGTAGTCGAAGCCCTCCTCGATGTTGTAGCGCGCCTTGAACGTCAGCGCCGGCGCGGTCGTGCCGGACAGGTCGAACTGGCGCGTCATCGAGTTGCGCAGGTCGTCGGCATTGCCGGAGAAATACTGCCGGCTGCCGGAGTACGGTGCCCCGAACTCGGTGGTGACCGTCTTCTTCGGCAGCACCACGACGGCCGCCTGCGCCTTGTCGCTGTTGTACTCCTGTGGTCCGAGGGTGAGGGTCCGCTGCTGTTTCGCCACCACCGTCTCGTAGTCCAGCCAGCCGAGCTGCAGCTTGTTCCACGCGCCGAGATCGCCCGGCCGGGTGCCCAGGGGCTCGCCCGCGCCGTTGAGGCGGCTCTGCGCCATCAGCGTCCAGTACTCGTTGTTGTTGGTGCCGCCGGTGAGCACGTTGTAGTCGTCCGGCAGGCCCAGGTCGTGCCCGTACTCGTGGACGAAGACGCTCAGTCCGCCGTTCTCCGGCTGCATCGTGTAGTCGCCGATCCACAGGCCGGTGTCGGCGATCTCGGTGCCGCCGAGCAGGTTGCCGGCCGGCCCTCGGTCGCCCTCGTCGTCGCCGTAGGCGAAGGCGCGGTGGCTCCACACGGCGTCCTCGGCCTGGTACGGGTCACCGTCCGCCTCGTCACCGCCGGCGTGGACGATCTGGAAGTGGTCGAGGTAGCCGTCGGGCTCGTCGAAGTTGCCGTCGGCGTCGAAGTCGTAGCGGTCCCACTGGTCGAAGGTCTTGAGCTCGGCGACGATCTCCGCCTTGGTGCGGCCCCGCGCCTCCTGATCGGCGACCCACTGGTTGGCGGCGTCGCGCACCAGGTCGTACGAGGTGTTGCAGACGTTGCTGGAGCAGACGTTGGGGTCGTCGCCGTTCTCGTCCGTGGGGTCGTCGCCGGATCGGCCGTACCGGGCCTCGTTGTACTTGACCTTCACCCAGTCGGTGACGGTGCCCTCGACGCTGTACCGGCCGGAGGACTGCGTCTCGTAATAGGTCTTGACCGACTGGACGTTGCGTCCGGTGCCGAAATACAGGTTCTGGTAGTGGTCGCGGTTGTAGTCCGGCTGCCAGATCGTCCGGTTGTCGACCGTGCGGTCCGGCTCGGGGATCTGGTTGTGCAGCGGCCCGTCGAACCGTTGCGGTCCCGGGGTGGTGGGGTCGGTGTCCTTGTCCGGGAACCGCGGATCGCGTTCGTCGCCGAACTCGGCGAGGATGACGAAGATCCGGTCGGTCTTCTCGCGGGCGAGCTCGACGTACTGGTCGCGATTGTCCCGGGCGCCGCGGCGGTTGCGCGCCTCACCGCCGAACGCCCCTCCGCCGGCGGCCTGACCGACCTTGACGACGGTGCTGCCGTTGCGGGTCTCCGCCTGCGCGCGGCCGGACACGACATCACTGACGGCCTTCTCGCGCAGTGTCCGCCGCTTCTTCTCGAGCGAGCCGATCAGCTCGTCGCTGGCCGCCTCCGATCCGTTCTTGACCGAGGGGGCCGACGCCGGCGTGTCCACCGGCGGGGCGGCCACGGCAGCCGGACTGAGGGAAATGCCTAACCCGGACGCCAGGCTCAGGCCCAGCAGTCCCGTCATGAGTTTTCGCATCGACTGTCCTCCGCGATGGTCCTGCCCACCTCCGCGGGTGACACGGGGTGGCCAGGATGCAAGGTGGGGCCCGGTGGGGGCCCGCCGGGTGGAACGTAGGCATCGATGAGTCGCCGGGGGAAGACGCAAATCAATATTTGCGGTGATCGCGACTACGGGTCTTTCCGCCGAGATGGTGCCGCAACGTATCGACGTGGTGGCAGTCGGCGACGAACGGTGAGGCGCCGATCCGGCTCTTTCCCGACCAGCATCACGCAATGTGATGGACGCGACGGCTCCGGGCCTGAACGGCTCCTCCGCGCATCCGTTGGCGTGAATCGACGGTTCGTGGGGAGTGAGGGTCTGGGTGAGCGAGTTACCGGGCTACGTGATCGCCGGTCTGGCCAGCGGCGGCACGTACGCCGTCGTCGGTCTGGGAATGTCGCTGTTCTACCAGGTCAGCGGCATCATCAACTTCGCTCAGGGCGACTTCGTGATGGTCGGCGGGCTGGCCTACGCGGTGGCGGTCGAGGCGGGTGTGCACCCGGTCGTCGCGGCCGCCGTGGCGCTGGCCGCCTCGGGCGCCTGCGGAGCCTTGGTGCACCTGGCGGTGCTCGCCCCGGCACGTAACGCTGGTCACGATCGGTTGATCGTCCTGACCATCGGAGTGTCGTTCCTGCTGCAGGGGTTGGCGTTGCTGGCCTTCGGCGCGGACCAGCATTTCGCCTCCCCGTTCAGCGGCGACCGCCAGGTCCGCGTGGCCGGCGCCGCGGTCTCGGTGCAGTACCTCTGGTGTCTTGCCGCCGCCGCCCTCGCCGCCGGCCTGGTGTGGTTCCTGCTGTATCGGTCGGCGTGGGGCCGGGCGATGCGAGCCATCGCCGCCGACCGGCAGACCGCCCGTCTCATCGGGATCTCGCCCCTGCGGATGGGCTTGATCGCGCTGGTGCTGGCCGCGCTGCTGGCCGGAGTGGCGGGCATCGTCCTGGCGCCGGTTCAGCCTCCGGACGCGACGGTCGGCGTGGCGCTGGGTCTCAAGGGCTTCGCCGCGGCGGTGCTCGGCGGGCTCGGCTCGCCGCTGGGCGCGATCGCCGGGGGTCTGGTCGTCGGTGTCGCCGAGGCAGTTCTGACCGGCGTGGTCTCCAGCGGTTACCGCGACGTCTTCGTGTACGGCGCGCTGGTCCTGGCCCTGTTCGTCCGGCCCCGTGGGCTGCTGCGCCGCGCGTCGGTGGAGCGCGTGTGAGACGGCGCCTCCCGGCGTACGGCGTATTCGCCGTCTTGCTGCTGCTCGCGCCGTACGCCCTCGAGAACCTGACGCTGTTCACGCTGTCCAGTGGTGTCCTGATGACGCTGCTGGCGATCGGCTCGCTCGGGATGGTCCCGCTGACCGGTGCGGCCCGCCAGGTGTCGCTCGGACAGGCCGCGTTCTACGGCATCGGCGGCTACGCCTCGGCTATCCTCACCACCCGCTACGACGTCAACCCCTGGCTGGGGATCCTGGCCGGCGCGGTGCTCTCGGCGGCGGTCGCCTGGGTGCTCGGATCGGTGATCTTCCGGATCCAGGGGCACTACCTGTCGCTGGCCACGCTCGCGTTCGGCCTGGCTCTGGCGGCGCTGGCCAACGAGGTGCCGTTCACCGGGCGCAACGCCGGCATCAGCGGCATTCCGGCACTGTCCCTGTTCGGCTTCGCCTTCGACGACGACCGGTCGACCTACTACCTGTTCGCCGGAATCCTGCTGGTCGCCATCGCGGTGGTACACCTGGTACTAGGTTCCGCCTTCGGCCGGTCGCTCACCGCGGCCGGCGACAGCCCGATCGCGGCGGCGGCCTCCGGCATCAACATCAAAGGCTTGCGGCGTACGGCGTTCGTCATCTCCGCCGTGACGGCCTCCGTCGCCGGCAGCGGATACGCACACTGGTACCGCTTCGTCGACCCGTCGATGCTCGGCATCCTCGCCTCGGTGCAGCTGCTGATCATCGTGACGGTCGGCGGCCGGGAGAGCGTCTGGGGTGCTCCTCTGGGCGCGTTCGCGGTCGTCACGCTCGCCCAGGCGGCCCAGCAACTGCCGTCCGCCGGCGCCAGCAACGAGCTGACGGCGTACGGGATCGTGCTGATCCTCAGCCTCCTGCTGCTGCCGCGAGGCCTCGCCGGCGTGCCGGCGATGGTGGCCCGGGTGGTGCGGCGATGACCCCGGCGGTGGTGGAGGTGCGCGACCTCACCGTTCGCTTCGGCGGCGTGGTGGCGCTCGACGGTCTGTCGCTGAGTCACGACGCCGGCGGGATCGTCGGGCTGATCGGCGCGAACGGGGCGGGCAAGACCACGTTCATCAACGTGCTGTCCGGTGCCGTACGCCCGCGCCGCGGCCACGCCCTGCTCGACGGCCGTGAGCTGACCGGCCGGCCCGCGCATCTGATCGCACGGGCCGGCGTGGCGCGGACGTTCCAGAACCTTCAGCTCTTCGGTTCGCTCACCGTGCTGGACAACGTGCTGGTCCCGGCGAAGGCGTCCGGTAAGACCGGCGGGCGCGGCCGGCAGCAGGCGAGGGAACTGCTCGAACGGGTCGGTCTGGCCGGCGCGGCGCGGCGGTGGCCGGGGGAGCTGGCGTACGGCGAACAACGCCGCCTGGAACTCGCCCGGGCCCTCGCCCTGGACCCCCGGCTGGTGCTGCTCGACGAGCCGCTGGCCGGCCTGGCCGGGGCCGAGACCGACGAGCTGCTCGAGCTGTTCACCGGACTGCGCGACAGCGGCGTCACCGTGCTGCTCGTCGAGCACGACGTGGCCAGCGTGCTGCGGATCAGCGACCGCGTCCTGGTGCTCGACCACGGGACGCTGCTGGCCGACGGCACACCGCAGGTCATCGCGGCGGACCCGGCCGTCGGTGAGGCGTACCTGGGGAAGGGTTTCGACTCGCATGGCTGAGCCGCTGCTGGAGGTGGTGGATCTCGCCGCCGGATACGGACGCATCGAGGCGCTGCACGGCGTCGGCGTGAGCGTGGGCCCGGCCGAGGCGGTGTGCCTGATCGGCCGCAACGGCGCCGGGAAGACCACGCTGATCAAGACGATCGCCGGGCTGATCCGGCCGAGCCGCGGGCGGATCCTGCTGCGCGGCGAGGACATCACGTCGTGGCCGGTGCAGCGCCGGACCCGCGCGGGCATCGCCACCGTCCCGGAGGGACGCCACGTGTTCGCGCCGCTGTCCGTCCACGACAACCTGCTGCTCGGCGGTTACCGCCGGGACCGCCGTGCGGTGCGGGCTTCGCTCGACCAGGTCTACGGCCGGTTTCCGCGGCTGTTCGAGCGCCGGGTTCAGGCGGCCGGCACGCTGTCCGGCGGTGAGCAGCAGATGCTGGCGATCGGCCGGGCGCTGATGTCGGCACCGGCGCTGATCCTCCTCGACGAGCCGTCGCTGGGTCTGGCGCCTCGGGCGGTCGCCGAGATGACCGAGATCCTCACCGGGCTGGCGGACGCCGACACCGGGATCTTGCTGGTCGAGCAGCACGCCGACGTCGCGTTCACCGTCGCCGCCCGCGGCTACCTGCTGGAGCGCGGCGACGTCCGCGCGTCCGGCCCGAGCAGCGATCTGCGCACCGACGTGCGGGTCCGCTCGGCATATCTCGGGGCCGGATCCGGCCCCCGTTCCGAAGGAGAAGATTGATGAGATCGCGCACCATTCTGGCGGTCGCCGTGTCCGCGGCACTGGCCGCCACGACCGCCGCGTGCGGCAAGGACTCCGATTCGCCGGGCTCGTCCGGCTCGGAGATCGTGGTCGGCGCCTCGCTGGAGCAGTCCGGCCCGACCGCGTCGATCGGGAACTCGTACGTCAAGGCCTTGCAGTTGAAGGCGCAGCAGCTCAACGACAGCGGCACCCTGGGCAACCGCAAGATCCGCCTGGAGATCCGCGACAACCGCACCGACAACGCGACCTCGGTGAGCGTGATCAACGACCTCATCAAGAACGAGCACGTGAACGCCCTGATCACCGGCGGGTGCAGCGCCTGCGCGGTGGCCGCCGTCCCGACGATCACGTCCGCGAAGATGCCGACGATCGCCCTGGCCTCGGCCAGCGCGCTGACCCAGCCGGTCGGCCAGCGGCAGTTCATGTTCAAGATCTCGCCGAACCCGGACCAGGACGCCGCGGTGGTCGTCGACGAGCTCAAGCGCAAGAACATCCACAAGATCGGCTTGATCTCGGTGAACAACGTGTACGGCCAGGACGGCGCCAAGTCGGTGACCACGCTCGCCCGGCAGGCCGGTATCACGGTGTCCGCCGCGGAGCAGTTCGGCCAGGCCGACACGAACATGACCGTACAGGTGCAGAAGATCGTCGCGACGAAGCCGGACGCCGTGGTGATGTGGGCCGTCATGCCCGCGGCGGGAATCGTGGTGCAGGAGTTGCACGACGTGCACTTCGCCGGCCGGACGTACATGGACGCCGGCGCGGGCGCGGAGCTGTTCGTGAAGGGCGCGGGCGCGGCGGCCGAGGGCACGAACATGGTGTTCCCGAAGGTGCTCGCCGCGGAGGACATCGACACCAGCACCCCCGAGGGCGCCGCTCAGAAGGCGTGGGTCGACGCCTACCAGCAGAAGGACGGCGCCTACTCCGGTTTCGCGTCGTTCGCCGCGGACGCGCTGCAGATGATCGTCGACGCGGTGACCAAGACCGGCGGCACCGACCCGGCCAAGCTGCGCGAGGCGATGGAGACCACCCGGTTCGACGGGTTGAGCGGGCCGCTGCAGTTCAGCGCTGAGCAGCACTCGGGCCTGCAGCCGCCGGCCCTGGGCATCCTGACCGTCAAGCAGGGCCAGTGGCGGATCGCATCCTGATGGCGTTCGTCGTCTGGCCGTCTCGCTTGTAGACGGCTTCGTTCTCGCACCGCGCAGCCGATAGGAGGAGGGAAGAACCGGGGCAAACTTGGAGCGCGCGGCATGAATCTACGGCAGAAGCTGCTCGGCGGCCTTCTCGGGCTGCTGGCATTGCTGGTCCTGACCGGCGGAGTCGTGCTGCGCGCGGCCGACGAGTCGGCACGGCTCGCGGCCGTCACCGAGGCCGAACAGGTCGCCCGCGGCATCGCCAAGGACATCGCGGCCGGCCTGCAGCTGCAGGGCGACGCCGGTCAGTCGTTGCTCGAGGACCCCGGCAAACTCCAGCTCTACCTGCTCCGGCTGCACAATGTGCAGCAGCGGGACATCGAGGTGGTCGACTCCAACAAGATCATCCTGGCGGACGTGATCCCCGAGGATGTGGGGTCCCGGCTCGACGTCGATCCGGACAACGAGGTCGGCAAGACGATCGCGGACGGAAAACCCCGCAGCTTCGTCGAGATCAGCGAGGATTATCCGGACGGCATCAAGCAGCTCGCCGTGCCGCTGGCCGACGAGTCGGGGACCGTCCGCGGGGCGGTCGTCCTGGAGTACACGCCGATCCACGAGGAGATGATCGCGCGCACCCGCGGCGCCCGCATGACGATCGTCGTCGCCGTGGTGGTCTGCCTCGGCCTGGTGCTCGTCCTCGGGCTGGCGGCCGCCGAGTCGGTGACCCGCCGGGTCCGCTCGCTGACCCGGGCGATCGAGAACATCGCCGACGGCAACTACGCCGAACGGGTCAATTCCGGCGGCCGCGACGAGATCAGTCAGTTGGGCGCCGCCTTCAACGACATGGCGGGACGCCTCGAACGGTCGGCGCGCGAGATCCTCGCCAAGGAGTACACCGACAGCATCTTGAACAGCGCCGGCGAGGGCATCTGCGGTGTGGACGCGCACGATCGGATCACGTTTGCGAACACGGCGGCGGGCCGCATCACCGGCCTGGGGGTCGACGGACTTCTGGAGCGCGACGCCTCGGCGGTGCTGCCGGACGTGTACCGGGCGGCCGGGGACTCGGCCGAGCGCGAGGGCGTGCTGCAACGAGCGGACGGCACGTCGGTGCGCGTCGCCTACACCGTGAGCCCGATCGCGAAGAACGGAGAGCGGGCCGGCGCGGTGATCATGCTGCGTGACGTGACCGAGCAGCGGGCGCTCGAGCACGACCTGCGGCATCAGGCGACGCACGACGCCCTGACGGGGCTGCCGAACCGCGTTCTCCTGCACGAGCACATCGCGGCCGCCGCCGAGCCCGGCAGGCCCCGATCGAGCGGGGCGTCTCTGCTGCTCATCGACCTGGACCGGTTCAAGGAGGTCAACGACACCCTCGGTCACCATTACGGCGACCAGCTGCTCATCGAGGTCGCGCGGCGCATACGGACCATCCTGCGCGGCGGCGAGATCGTCGCCCGCCTCGGCGGCGACGAGTTCGCCGTCCTGCTGCCCGGCGTCACCGACGAGGAGGACGTCGCCGCGGTCGCCGCCAGGATTCACGACGCCCTCGACGAGCCGTTCCCGCTCGACGGCATCAACCTCACCGTCGGTGGCAGCATCGGTGCGGCGTTGTGCCCGGAGCACGGGACCACCGCCGACGAGCTCCTGCAACGGGCCGACATCGCCATGTACGCCGCGAAGTCCAACCGCACCGGATACATGCTCTTCGACACGAGCCAGGACAGCAGCGACCCGCGCAAACTCACCCTCGCCAGCGACCTGCGCGCGGGCATCGAACAAGGCCACCTGCTGCTGCACTACCAACCGAAGGTCGACGCGCAGACCGGCAAGGTCCTGGGCGCCGAGGCCCTGGTCCGGTGGCAGCATCCGGAGCACGGCATGATCCGGCCCGACGAGTTCATCCCGCTGGCCGAGCACACCGGCCTGATCACCCCGCTGACCAGCTTCGTCCTGGGCAGCGCGCTGCAGCAGTGCCGGTCCTGGCTGGAATCGGGCCATCACATCTCGGTGGCCGTCAACGTCTCCACCCATCGGCTGCTCGATCTCGGCTTCCCGGGCGAGGTCGCCGACCTGCTCACCACGTGGCAGGTGCCGGCGCAGCTGCTCACCCTCGAGATCACCGAGAGCGCCATCATGGCCGACCCGGAGCGGGCGATGGAGGTCGTCCAGCAACTGCACGCCCTGGGCGTCCACCTGTCGATCGACGACTTCGGCACCGGTTACTCCTCGATGGCGTACCTGAAGAACCTGCCGGTGCACGAACTGAAGATCGACCGCTCGTTCGTCAGCAACATGACCACCAACGAGCGCGACGCCGTCATCGTGCGCTCCACCGTCGAACTCGGCCGCAACCTGGGCCTGCACGTCATCGCCGAGGGCGTCGAGGACAGCGCGACCTGGAGCGAGCTGGACGCCGTCGGCTGCCATGCCATCCAGGGCTACTACGTCTCCCGGCCGGTCGAACCCCACGCCTTCCAGGAGTGGCTCGACCGGCAGGCGACCCGCGTCCCGGCCGCGGGGTCGTGAACATCCGGCCGGTGTGACGACGCAGCCGCACCCGGAAGGGTGCGGCTGCGTGGTCCGGGCAGGGCCGGAAGGACGTTGAGGATCGCGGCCGGCGCGCCGGCGCTCGGGGACCGGGCGGCCCGTCGAGACGCCACCACGGTCGCCGCCGGCGGCGAGGATTCGGACCGTACGGCGCAATTCGCTCTCGCGGGGGTGGGCGGCACGCCGCCTCGAAGGAACCCGTTGCGGCCGACGGCTAAGTGACCGGCGATCGTTGCCGATGTCATTGTCATGGGCGCCAGAAGTAGCCGCTGGCCGTTCGCCGGCCACCGCACGCCACATCCGCCGTTGGTATTTTGGTACGTTTTGGGCGGATTCTGTTGTATGCTGGCCTACTTCATGACCGACGGACTCGTCCGCGTCCTGCTGTTCTGCCTGTTGTCCGCGTCGCAGCCGGTGGCCCTGCTGTACGGCTCGCGGCGCTACCGGCCCCGGCGTGCCCGGGCCTGGGCGGTCATGGCGGCCGGGATGGCGACCTCCTCGGCGGCGGACGCCACCTTCTACACCACCCACCTGGTCTTCCACGACGAGCGGTACCCGTCCCCGGCCGACGTGCTGTATCTCGCCCACTACCTGGTGCTGGCCGCCGGGCTGGTGCTGCTGATCCGGGCGCGGACCCCGCAGTGGCAGGCCGCCACCGTGATCGACGCGGCCATCGTCGCGGTCGCCGCCACCGTGCTCTACTGGGTCTTCCTGATCGGCCCGGTCGCCTCCGGCCCGGCCGAGTCCGGCCTCGCCCGGCTGGCCTCCGTGGGCTACCCGGTGATGGATCTGCTGCTGCTGGTCGTGGCCGCCCGGCTGGTCCTCGGTGTGGGCGCGCGAACCCCCTCGTTCTACCTCCTGTGCGTCTCGCTCGGGTTCACCTTGTTCGCCGACACCGTCTACGGGCTGCAACAGCTGGCCGGCACCTACCAGGCCGGCAATCTCCTGGACGCCATCTGGGCGCTGGGCATGCTCACCATCGGCGCGGCCGCTCTGCACCCGTCCATGCGGACCATGACCGAGCCGTCCGCGGTCGCCACCCCGGACGCCTCACCGGGCCGGCTCGCCCTGCTCGCCGCCGCCTCGCTCGTCGCACCGGGCGTGCTCATCCATGCCGCCGCGGCCCACCACACCATCGACCTGTACGTGATCGGCGCCGGGTCGGCCCTGCTGTACCTGCTCGTCCTGGCCCGCATGGCCGGCCTCGTCCGGCTGCAGCGCCTGGCCGCCATCACCGACGGGCTGACCGGCTTGCGCACCCGCCGGTTCTTCGAGGAAGCCATCACTCACGAGACCAGCCGAGCCCACCGCTACGGCCGCTACCTGGCCGTCCTGCTGCTCGACGTGGACCACTTCAAGAACGTCAACGACACCTACGGTCACCCCGGCGGTGACCGGGTGCTCTGCGAGATCGCCGACCGGCTGCACGCCGCCTGCCGCGGTCGCGGGGTGGTGGCTCGTTACGGCGGTGAGGAGTTCGCGGTCATCCTCACCGAGACCGCGCCGGCGACCGCCGCCGAGTTCGCCGAACGGCTGCGCCGCATCATGGTCGAACACCCCATCGCCGTGAACGACCGCCACGACATCACCGTCACCGTCTCCATCGGCCTGGCCGTCCTGGAGCCCGGCGCCGATCCGGCCGCGCTCACCCTCGCCGCCGACCGAGCCCTGTACCAGGCCAAGAACAATGGCCGCAATCAGGTGGCGACGACATCGGCCGAGTCGGAACCGGCGACCGGCTCGTCCGGCCGGCCGGAAGAGCGAGTTCCCGTCTCCTGACGGTCGGCGCTCGTCGCCGGTTCCTGGGTGGACCGGCGTTTATATCACCGCGGTGAACGACACAGGATGCATCCCATGGCGTCAGGGCTCCGGAGACGTCGACTATGGTGACCGCCCGCGGAGCCGCATCGGTGCGGTTGCGTGGTTCACCTGTCTTCATCCGTCGTCAACCTCTCGGACGAGCGCATCCACTGTGACCGGTCACAGTGTCGTGCGCCGGCTCCACCCGCCCAGTGATGTGAAAGGACCGTTATGCCGTCACTGGACCAGTCCAAGCTCGCCGACGACCTGTGGCTTGCCGCGCATGACACGCCCAGGAGGAAGAGTCAGCTCGCCGACCGTCCGCTGAGTCTGGGACTGGGTGCGGCGCTTCTCGGTGAGCTGCTGCTCGCCGGAAGCATCGCCATCGACGGAGGTGCCATCTTCCTGCGGTTCGCGGCCGCTCCGGACGACCCGGCGTTGGCCCCGGTGGTCAACCAGATGAAGGGGGAGGACCACAGCCGCCGACGCCAGTTGCCGGGCGCGCACGAGCAGAGCGGGCTGAAACTGCGGGAGTGGATCCAGTACCTGGCCGTCGACAACCGGGCACACGACCTGGTCACCAACCGGATGTCGCGGGCCGGCCTGATCCACCGGGAGGACCGCAGGTCGCTCTTCGGCGGCGTCACCGTCCGGTACACGCCTCGCGACTCGATCATCTCCGGGGCCCCGGTCAGCCGCGTCAACGTGGCTCTCGAACGCCGCCATGAACTCGATCAAAGCCAGCTGGCTCTCGCGGGACTCTTCCTCGCCACCGGCCTGCATCAGCAGGTGTTCGCCAACCAGACTCCCGACGACCGCGCCGAGCTGGGTCGCCAGCTCAAGACCCTGCACCCCATGTTGCGTGAGCTTCTGCGGGCTGCCGAGCAGGTCGTCGGGGAGGCGGTCATGCTCCGCTGATCAACGGTGATCCCGCCGTACCGCAATCTCCGCACTGATGCACCCCCCCGAGGAGTTCCTGGTGCCCAGCACCCCCACCACCAGCGCGGTGTCCAACGCGCTGGCCCGCAACCGCGTCGGCACGTTCGGCATCAGCATGTCGATCGCATCGTCGGTCGCTCCGCTGACCGTCGTTGCCGGTCTCGTCACCACCGCGCTCGCCGTCACCGGCCTGAGCGGTGTGTCCATCGCGATGATCGCCATCGCCGTCGTGCTGCTCATCTTCGTCGTCGGCTACATGGCCATGGCGCGCCACATCGAGAACGCGGGCGCCTTCTACGCCTACATCGCTCGCGGCATCGGCCGTCCCGCCGGTGTCGGCGCCTCCTGGATCGCCCTGCTCGCCTACGACGCCTTCCAGATCGCCTCGATGGGCGGCCTGGGCGTGATCGGCGCGCCGCTGATCAAGGACTGGTTCGGCATCGATGTCCACTGGTTCGTGATCGCCGCGGTCGCCTGGGTCATCGTGGCCGTGCTCGGCGTCCGCGACGTCGGCGTCAGCGAGAAGGTCCTGATCGTCCTGGTCCTCGCCGAGACCGGCCTGGTGCTGCTCTACAGCGTGATCATCGTGGCGACCAACGGCTTCCACTTCTCCTCCGCCGCGCTGTCACCGCACAACCTGTGGGGCCCCGGGGCGGGTGCGCTGCTGGTCATCGCCGCGACCGCCTTCGCCGGCGTCGAGCAGGGCGCCGTGTACATCGAGGAGAGCCGGGAGCCGCGCCGCACCGTCCCGCGTGCCACCTACGGCACGATCATCCTCATCGCCGCCGTCTACTTCTTCGCCAGCTGGGTGCAGATCTCCGCGGGCGGCGCGCAGGTCATCGACCGGGCCGGTCAGGAAGGCCCCGACCTGTTCTTCAACGAGGCCGCGGTGTCGATGGGCGACATCGCGCTGGATCTCGGTCATGGCCTGTTCCTGACCAGCCTGGTCGCGACGACGATCGCCTTCCACAACATCATCGCTCGCTACACCTTCGCCCTCGGCCGGGAAGGCGTGCTGCCACGGCTCTTCGGCCGCACCACCGCCCAGGGCGCGCCCCGCAACGCCTCGGTCGCGCAGTCGGCCATCGCCATCGCCGCGCTGGGTCTGTGGGCCATCGCGGGCTGGGACCCGCTGACCACCCTGTTCTTCTGGGGCGGCACCTCCGGTGGCCTGGGAATCCTGCTGCTGCTGACGCTCACGAGCGCCGCGGTCATCGGCTACTTCTGGCGCAACCACCACGGCGAGAGCGCCTGGCACCGCATCGGCGCACCGGTCATCGCGACCGTGCTGCTGCTGGGCATCAGCTATCTCGCCGTGACCAATCTGTCCAGCCTGTACGGTGTCGCCCCGCGCTCCGGGCCCGCCATCGTCGTGCCGATCGTCTACGCGATCGTGTTCCTCGGAGGCATCGGCTGGGGTCTCGCGCTCAAGGCGTCGAAGCCGGCGGTGTACGCCGGCATCGGCCAGGGGACGCGGAGCAATGCCGCCGGCATCAGCGAGCTGTCCGCGCTGCTCGACGAGCCGTCCGGGGTGGCCGGCCGGTGAGCGGCGTCGTCATCCGCCCGGCCGCCGACGAGCGGGACATCGCCTGGGCGGCGAGCCTGATCGCCCGCTCGTTCGACCATCTGGACATCGATCGGTACGTCGTGCCGGACGCCGGGGAACGGCCGGGGATCATGCGGGAGTTCTACGGCCTGCTCGTCGCGGGCGCCGCTCGGGGCGCCGGGGAGGTGCTGATCACCGACGGCGCGGTCGCGGTGTGGTTCGACCGCACCACGCCGGTCGCGGAGCCTGCCGACCAGGGGGCGCGGCTCGCCGAGATCACCGGGCCCTATCTGCCCCGCTTCGAGGAGCTCTTCCGGCTGTTCGAGAAGCACGATCCGACCGAACCGCACTGGGAACTGGCGTTCCTCGCCGTCGAACCGGACCGGCAGGGTCGTGGTCTCGGCAGCACCCTGATGAAGCACACCCATGCGCGCCTCGACGAGCAGGGCGTCGCCGCCTTCCTGCACGCGACGAACCCGGACAACCAGCGCGTCTATCGCCGCCACGGGTATGCCGGCATGGACCCCGCGGCGGTTCCGCTGCCCGACGGCAGTGCGTTCCATCCGATGTGGCGGCCCGCCGCCTGAGTACCCGCGGGCACGGGCCCGGACCGGTGGTCCGGGCCCGTCCCGCGTGGTCTCGCCGTCTCGGTCTCGGCAGCCGCCGGGCCGCGGAAGGCCCGGGCTCAGGCGTTGATCTGCTTGCGGCCGGAGTTGCCCGATCCGATGCTGATCTTGCGCGGCTTGGCCTTCTCGGACAGCGGGATCGCCAGCGTCAGCACGCCGTTGTCGTAGGTGGCCTGGAGGTTGTCGGTGTCGAGGGCGTCCGCCAGGAACAGCTGCCGGCTGAACATCCCCATCGGCCGCTCGCTGATCACGGTCTCGACACCGTCCTTGGTCTGCCGCTGGCGCTGGGCGGTGACCTGAAGGACGTTGCGCTCGACGGTCACGTCGATCGAGTCGGGATCGACGCCGGGCAGATCGAAGTAGACGTAGAAGGTGTCGCCGTCGCGTTCGGCGTCGACGTGCATGACGGCCGGTCGGCTGATGGTGCCGGTGATCTGGTCGAAGAGACGGTCGACGTCGCGGAACGGGTCGGTGCGCATCAACATGGGTCATCTCCTCTTCGCGCTACTCCGGTGCTCCTTCACCGGAGGCTTCTGACCGGGGATCGCCCCGGTGTTGAGTGCACTTGACTCAACTTCCTTACCGGTACAACGAGAATGCTGCCGCTGTCAAGACCCCCGTGGCGGCCGAGTTTGCGGCGCTGGGCGAGGAACGCGCCCGCGGGGAAGAAACCCCCGCGGGCGCGGTCTCTGTGTGTGAGGGGACTCGGGCCGCATCGGTCCCGGACCCGCGCAGCCGGATCAGGTGCGCTGATAAATGACTTAGCACTCCCATGCGGGAAGTGCCAAGAGGGTTTCCTGTGACCTATGTCACAAAGAGAAGGTTGACGGGAGGAGACTCAAGTTTTATCTCTTGATGGCGAGAGCTTCGGCGAATCCCGCTAGGCGAAGGAGGTCATCATGGGACGCGCCGTTGGTATCGACCTGGGCACCACGAACTCCGTGGCCGCCGTCTACGAGGGCAACCAGCCGCAGGTGATCGCGAACGCCGAGGGCGGCCGGACGACCCCGTCGGTGGTGGGCTTCACCGACAGCGGGGAACGGCTGGTCGGGCAGTTGGCCCGCCGGCAGGCGGTGCTCAATCCGCAGGGCACGATCTCGTCCGCGAAGCGGTTCATCGGCCGTCGCTTCGACGAGATCAAGACCGAGGCCGATCAGGTTTCGTACGGCGTGGGCGCCGGACCGGACGGCGCGGTGCGCTTCACCGTCCGGGGCAAGCAGTACGCGCCGGAGGAGATCAGCGCGCAGGTGCTGCGCAAGCTCGTCGACGACGCCGCCAAGCATCTCGGCGAGAAGGTGACCGACGCGGTGATCACGGTGCCGGCCTACTTCAACGACGCTCAGCGGCAGGCCACCAAGGCCGCCGGGCGCATCGCGGGCCTCAACGTGCTGCGGATCATCAACGAGCCCACTGCCGCGGCGCTGGCCTACGGCCTGGACAAGAAGGGCCACGAGACCGTTCTCGTCTTCGACCTCGGCGGCGGCACCTTCGACGTCAGCATCCTCGACGTCGGTGACGGCGTGGTCGAGGTTCGCGCCACCGCCGGCGACACGCACCTGGGCGGCGACGACTTCGACCGCCGCCTGGTCGACCACCTCGCCGAGGAGTTCCGGCGGGACAACGGCATCGACCTGCGCACCGACCCGCAGGCGCTGCAACGGCTGTACGAAGCCGCCGAGAAGGCCAAGACCGAGCTGTCGTCGGTGACGCAGACGCAGGTGAACCTGCCGTTCGTCACGGCCGACGCGTCCGGGCCCAAGCACCTGATCACCACGGTCACCCGGGCGAAGTTCGAGCAGCTGACCGCGGACCTGGTGGAGCGTTGCCTCGGTCCGGTCCGGCAGGCCCTGGCCGACGCGAAGATCAGCGAGAACGATCTCGACGAGGTGATCCTGGTCGGCGGCTCCACGCGCATCCCGGCGGTGCAGCACCTGGTCAAGCGGCTGACCGGCGGCAAGGAGCCGAACATGTCGGTCAACCCGGACGAGGTCGTCGCGCTCGGCGCCGCGGTGCAGGCCGCCGTGCTGCAGGGCGAGGTCAAGGACGTCCTGCTGCTCGACGTCACGCCGCTGTCGCTGGGCGTCGAGACCCTCGGCGGGCTGATGACCAAGCTGATCGAGCGCAACACCACCATCCCGACCCGGCGCAGCGAGACCTTCACCACCGCCGAGGACAACCAGCCCGCCGTGGACGTCGTGGTCCTGCAGGGCGAGCGGGAGAAGGCCGCGGACAACCGGGTGCTCGGCCGGCTGCGGCTGGAGAACATCCCGCCGGCCTCTCGCGGGGTGCCGCAGATCGAGGTCACCTTCGACATCGATGCGAACGGCATCCTCAACGTGTCGGCCAAGGACTCCGCGACCGGGCGGGAGCAGAAGATCACCATCTCCGGGAGCGGGACCCTCGAGGAGGCCGAGGTCCAGCGCATGGTCGCCGACGCCGAGCAGCACCGGGCCGACGACGCCCGGCTGCGCGAGGCCGTCGAGGCCCGCAACACGCTCGACTCGGCCGCCTACCAGGTCGAGCGGCGCCTGGCCGAACTCGGCGATCAGGTGGCCCCGCACGACAAGGCCCGCGCCGAGATGCTGATCGCCGACGCCCGGCAGGCGATCAAGGACGAGACGTCGGTGGAGCGGGTGCGCTCGCTGACGGCCGACCTGCAGCAGATGGTGCACGGTCTGGCCGCCGGCGGTGCCCCAGCCGGTGGCGGCTACGACGCGGGAGCCGGTCCGGGCGACGGCGTCCGGCCCGGGGGAGACGACGTGATCGATGCCGACTACACCCCGGCCGGCTGAACGCGCGAACGGTGACCGGATTGGGGAGGTGACCGACATGACCGACGCACCGCACCGCAGCCGCCCCCAGGATGCCGGGGCCGCCGGCCCGCAGGATGCCGCGGCCGGCACCGGCCCCGGTGTGGCCGAGCTCGAGGATCGCTGGCAGCGCGCGGTGGCGGAGGTGGACAACCTGCGCAAGCGGTTCGAGCGGCAACTGACCGAGCAGGCCCGCACCGAGCGGGCGCGTACGGCGGGCGCGTTCCTGCCGGTGGTGGACAACCTCGAACTGGCGTTGCGGCACGCCGACGCCGACCCGGCGGCGATTGTCGCCGGGGTCCGCGGAGTCCACGCCCAAGCCCTGGACGTGCTGGAGGCGCTGGGTTACCGGCGCATCGACGCACTCGGTGACCGGTTCGATCCGGCCCTGCACGAAGCCGCCCGGTCGGCGCCGGCCGGCGACGGTTGCCCGCCGGGCACCGTGGTCGAGGTGCACCGGGCCGGCTACACCGATGCCGGCGGCGCGCTGGTGCGCCCGGCGGTTGTCACCGTCGCGCAGGCGGCCGAGCCGGACGCCGGGCCGGTGGCAGACGAACCGCAGGGCGCCGCACAGAACACCTAGGAAGGGGGTGAAGCGGTGGCTACCACGACTGAGGACTACTACCAGGTGCTGGGCGTGAACCGGTCGGCCGGCCAGGACGAGATCCAGCGTGCCTACCGTAAGCTGGCGCGCCGCTTCCACCCGGACATCAACAAGGACCCCGGCGCGGAGGAGCGCTTCAAGGACATCAACGAGGCCTACGAAGTGCTCTCGGATCCGAGGAAGCGCGCTCGCTACGACCGGTTCGGGCAGGCCTGGCGGCAGGTGCCGGACGACTACGACGGGCCGGCGCCCGGCGCCCGGCCGACCGGGGGCGGCGCGCGGCGGGTGTACGTCAACACCACCGGGTTCGACGATTCCGGGTTCGACGTCGACGACCTGCTCGGCGGGCTGTTCGGCGGCCGCGCCGGCGGGTTCGGCCGGAGCACGCGGGTGTCCGCGCCGGGCGCCGACAGCGAGGCCGAGCTCGAGCTGAGCGTGGAGGAGGCCTACGCCGGTGGCCGGCGGCGGTTCACCCTGCAGACCGGGCCCGGTTCGCGCGGCTTCGAGGTGAACATCCCGGCCGGGGTCACCGACGGCCAGCGCATCCGGCTGGCCGGGCAGGGCGCCACCGGAATCGGCGGCGGCCCGCGCGGAGATCTCTACCTGGTCGTCCGGCTCGCACCGCACCCGCGCTACCGGGTGGACGGCCGGGACATCACCGTCGACCTGCCCGTGGCCGCGTGGCAGGCGGCGCTCGGCGCCAGCGTGCCGGTTGACACCCCGGGCGGCCCGGTGCAGGTCCAGGTGCCGGCCGGATCGTCGTCCGGACGCCGGTTGCGGCTGCGCGGCCGGGGCATGCCGAATCCCCGGGGCGGGGCCGGCGATCTGTACGCCGAGGTGAAGATCGTCATCCCGGCACAGCTCACGCCGCAGGAGCGGGAGCTGTGGCAGCGGCTCGCGCGTGCGTCGGAGTCCGGCCCGCACGGCGCGGAGGGGAGCCGGTCATGACCCGGTACGCCCTGGTCCGCCGGAGCCCGGTACGCGCCCTGACCGTGGCGCAGTTCGCCACGGCGTCCGGTCTGGACCCGCATCAGGTCGCCCGGCTGGTCGCTCTCGGCCTGCTCGACACCGTCCGCGGCCCGGCCGGGGTTCTGCTCCCGGCCACCCAGCTGGCGCGGGCGGGACGGATCGTGCGGCTGCGGGACGGGCTGGGCCTGAACTACGCGGCGGTCGGCGTGGTGCTGGATCTGCTCGACCGTATCGACCACCTGGAGGCGGCGCTGCGCCGCCGCCCGAACCACCAGTGGAGGTGATCAGCTGATGGACGCGAACCGTTTGACCCAGAAGTCGCAGGAGGCGCTGCACGACGCGCAGACCAGGGCGCTGCGCTTCGGGCACGTCGACGTGGACGGCGAGCATCTGCTGCTCGCCCTGCTCGACCAGGCCGACGGTCTCGCCTCCCGCCTGCTCGCTCAGTCGGGGGCCGACCCCGGCGCCGTACGGGGAACGGTCGAGGCGGAGCTCGCCCGGCGGCCGCGCGTGTCCGGGCCGGGAGCCGAGCCCGGGCAGGTGTTCGTCACCCAGCGCCTGTCGCGGCTGATCGACGCGGCGGACCGGGAGGCCAAGCGGCTCCGGGACGAGTACGTCTCCGTCGAGCATCTGCTGCTCGCCCTGGCGGAGGAGGGTCCGGGCAGCGCCGCCGGCCGGGCCCTGACCGGCCAGGGCGTCACGCGGGACCGGTTGCTGAGCGCCCTGACCGGCATCCGCGGCAACCAGCGGGTCACCTCGGCCAACCCCGAGGTGGCGTACGAGGCGTTGGACAAGTACGGCCGGGACCTGGTCGCCGACGCGCGGACCGGCAAGCTGGACCCGGTGATCGGCCGGGACGCCGAGATCCGCCGGGTGGTGCAGATCCTGTCCCGCAAGACCAAGAACAACCCGGTGCTGATCGGGGACCCGGGCGTCGGTAAGACCGCCATCGTGGAGGGCCTGGCGCAGCGGATCGCCCGCGGCGACGTACCGGAGGGCCTGCGCGACCGGACGGTCTTCGCGCTCGACATGGGCTCGCTGCTGGCCGGTGCGAAGTACCGCGGCGAGTTCGAGGAGCGCCTCAAGGCGGTCCTGTCGGACGTGAAAGCGGCCGAGGGACGGATCCTGTTGTTCGTCGACGAGTTGCACACCGTCGTGGGCGCCGGCGCGGCCGAGGGAGCGATGGACGCCGGCAACATGCTCAAGCCGATGCTGGCCCGCGGTGAGCTGCACATGATCGGCGCCACCACGCTCGACGAGTACCGGCAGCACATCGAGAAGGACGCCTCTCTGGAACGCCGCTTCCAGCCCGTGCTCGTCGACGAGCCCACGGTCGACGACGCCATCAGCATCCTGCGGGGTCTGCGTGACCGCCTCGAGGTGTTCCACGGCGTACGCATCCAGGACTCCGCCCTGGTCGCCGCCGTCACCCTGTCGCATCGCTACATCTCCGACCGGTTCCTGCCGGACAAGGCGATCGACCTGGTCGACGAGGCATGCGCGATGCTGCGTACCGAGATCGACTCCCAGCCCGCCGAGCTCGACGCGGCCGGCCGCCGGCTGATGCGGCTGGAGATCGAGGAGGCCGCGCTGGCCAAGGAGGACGATCCGGCGTCGAAGGCGCGCCTGGACCAGCTGCGCAAGGAACTGGCCGACCTGCGCGGCGAGACCGACGCGATGCGGGCGCAATGGCAGGCTGAACGCTCGGCCATCCGCAAGGTTCAGGCCTTGCGGGAGCAGATCGACCAGGTGCGCCACGACGCCGACGCCGCCGAACGCGCCTACGACCTGAACCAGGCCGCCGAGCTGCGCCACGGCAGACTGCCGGAGCTGCAGCGCCGGCTGGCCGCCGAGGAGCAACACCTGGCGGGTAAGCAGGCGCAGCGCCGGCTGCTGCGGGAGGTCGTCACCGACGACGAGATCGCCGGCATCGTCTCGCGCTGGACCGGGATCCCGGTCTCCCGGCTGGTGGAGGGCGAACGACGCAAGCTGCTGCGCCTCGACGAGATCCTGCACGAACGCGTCGTGGGGCAGGACGAGGCGATCCAGCTCGTCGCCGACGCGGTGATCCGGGCGCGGTCCGGCGTCAAGGATCCGCGCCGGCCGATCGGCTCGTTCCTGTTCCTCGGCCCCACCGGGGTGGGCAAGACCGAACTGGCCAAGACCCTCGCCGCGGCGCTGTTCGACAGCGAGGACAACATGGTGCGCCTGGACATGAGCGAGTACCAGGAACGCCACACCGTGTCCCGGCTCGTCGGCGCGCCGCCCGGCTACGTCGGCTACGACGAGGGCGGGCAGCTCACCGAGGCGGTGCGGCGTAAGCCGTACAGCGTGGTGTTGTTCGACGAGGTCGAGAAGGCGCACCCGGACGTGTTCAACACCCTGCTGCAATTGCTGGACGACGGCCGGCTCACCGACGCCCAGGGCCGTACGGTCGACTTCCGCAACACGGTCGTGGTGATGACCTCGAACATCGGCTCGCAGCACCTGCTGGCCGGGGTGACCCCGGACGGGGAGATCAAGGACGACGCCCGCACCCAGGTGATGACCGAACTCCGCACCCGCTTCCGCCCCGAGTTCCTCAACCGGGTCGACGATGTCGTGCTGTTCAAGCCCCTCACCCTGCCGGAGATCGAGAAGGTGGTCGACCTGCTCGTCGCCGACCTGCGCCACCGGCTGGCCGACCGGCAACTGAGCCTGGAGCTCACCGAGGCGGCGCGCAGGCACATCGCCGCCGAAGGGTTCGACCCGGTCTACGGTGCCCGGCCGCTGCGCCGCCACCTGCAGCGTGAGGTCGAGACCCGGATCGGCCGCGCCCTGCTCGGCGGCGACGTCGGCGACGGCTGCACCATCGTCGTCGACCACACCGACGAGGCGGGCCTGACCGTCACCTGGCACGCGCCCGCGCTCACCGCACCACGTTCCGGAGGTGATGACTGATGTGGTTGCCCCTGCCTCCGCCGGTCACCGACCGGTGGGTCCTGCACATCGCCGCGACCCCGCACCAGGTCGACGAGGTTCTGGCGGACCTGTGCATCCACAAACGCGCCCACGCGATCGGCGACCCCGGCTGTCCGGCATATCTGGCCGGGCGGGAGACCCCGCAGGAGCCGCCGGCGTGGATGAGCTTCGCCAAGACGGAACTGGAGCGGCGCGGGTACCGCACGCTGTGGTGCGATCCCGGCTGCAAGCACCACCCGCAGCCGCAGCCGACGGCCGGGACCATCGGCGCGGGGCGAAAGAGCCGCCGCGCGACGCCCCGGACGCCGCTGCGGCTGCTGACCGCCGGCGCCCCGCACCACCGCGCCGCCGGTCCGCTGCCCCGACCCGGGGCATCCACGGGTGCGCCCCGTCTGCGGCGTGCCTGAAGCTGAGCGCCACCCAACGAGGCACCCGGGGTCCGGCCAGGGCATGTCCCTGGTGCGAACCGGCCGCCGCCGGGCGAGAGTCGGCAGGACGGCGCACCACCCACCACCTGAGGAGCCTTCATGACCAGTGCAGAAACCGGCAACGTTGCCGCCGCCGATGCGCCGGGCGCCACCACCATCCCGATGCGGTTCGAGGTGACGAGGTTGCCGGTGGCCGACGTCGACCGCGCCAAGGCGTTCTATCAGAAACTGGGCTGGCGCCTGGACATCGACTTCAACCCCACACCCGACACCCGCGGCGTCCAGTTCACCCCGCCGGGCTCCGCCGCGTCGATCCAGTTCGGGTCGGGGCCGGCCGGGCCGACCACGGGGCCGCTGAGCGGCCTGCTGCTCATCGTCGACGACATCGAGGCCGCCCGCCAGGACCTGGTGAGCCGCGGCGTCGACGTGGGCGAGATCTTCCACATGGAACCGGGCAAGGGACCCGTGCCGGGCATCGATCCGCAACGACGCTCGTACCTGAGCCGTGCCTCGTTCCAAGACCCCGACGGCAACAGCTGGGACCTGCAGGAGATCACCGAGCGGCTCCCGGGCCGCGTCTGAGGGCCACCGCGCGGACCGTGCGGGACCGGGGTCCCGCACGGTTTCTCCGTCCCCTCACTCCGGCGGCGGCGCGGTCAGCCCTTGACCGCGCCCGCCGCCAGGCCGGCGACGTAGTAGCGCTGCAGCGACACGAACAGCAGCACGCACGGGATCATGGCGATGACGGCGCCCGCTGCCAGGAAGCCGTAGTCGATCTGTCCGTACGCGCCCTGTTGCAGATTCACCAGCGACACCGGCAACGTGTAGAGGTCCTGGCGGGTCAGGAACGTCAGCGCGCCGAGGAACTCGGTCCACGCCGCGAGAAACGCGTACAGCGCGGTGGTCGCCATGCCGGGCACGACGAGCGGCCGCAGCACCGAGGTGAGGGTCCGTACCGTGCCGGCGCCGTCGATCAGCGCCGCGTCCTCCAGCGCGTCCGGCACCGCGGCGAAGGCGGTCCGCATGACGAACACCCCGAACGGCAGGTTGACCGTCGAGTAGAACAGCACCAGGCCGACGAGGCTGTCGGTGAGCCGCATCGCGTTCAGCTCCAGGAACAGCGGGGTGAGGATGGCCTGGAACGGCACCATCAGGGTGACGATGATCAGGCCGAACGCGACGTTCTTGCCGCGGAAGGCGTACCGGCCGAAGCCGTAGCCCGCGGCCGTCGCCAGCACCGTGGTGAGCACCGCGGTCCCGGCGGCGACGAGCACGCTGTTGAGCACCGCCCGCGGGATGTGTCCCTCGGCGGCGATGCCCCGGAAGTTGGCGAACGTGAGGTCGAAGAAGGTGGACATGCTCGGTGCGGCGGTGATCGTGCCGTTCGGCTGCAGCGAGCGCATCAGCGCCCAGAGCAGCGGCACCACGAACACCACGAGGGACAGCACCGCCGCCAGGACGTACAGGATGATTTTGAGGTGATCGTGTCCCCGGTGGCCGGGCGCGGCCAGCCTTGCCGGCCGCACCGCCGCCTGCGTCCGCCGGGATCCCGCGGTCGTGACCATTGCGCTCTCCTCAGTCCCCCTCGCGCAGCAGCCAGAACTGCGCGGCGCTGATCAGGCCGACCACGACGATCAGCACGATGGACAGGGCGGTCGCCGAGCCGACCTGCAGCTGCACGAAGGCCCGCTGGTAGATGGCCAGGACGATGGGCGTGGTGGAGCTGCCGGGCCCGCCCTGGGTGAGAATGAAGAACTGGGTGAAGGCGAGGAACGAGCCGATCACCGACAGGATCAGGCTCATCGCGATGGTGCGGCGCAGCATCGGGATGGTGATCCGCCGCTCGCGGTCCCACCAGGACGCCCCGTCCATCTCCGACGATTCGTAGAGCTCCGCGGGGATGGCCTGCATGCCCCCGAGCAGCAAGAGCATGGTCAACCCCGACACACCCCAGATCACCAGTACGGCGATCAGCCCGGTGGCCAGCGGTGCGTTCACCAGCCAGGCGGTGTCGCCGCCGGTGATGCCGAGCGCGCGCAGCAGCACATTGATGCCGCCGCTGTCCGGCTGCGCCTCCAGCACGGCCACGAAACTCAGCGTGCTGAGCCCGATGACGTACGGCAGGAAGAACACCGTACGCAGCAGCGTGGACCCACGCCGGTTGCCCCGTACGAGCACCGCCATCAGATAGCCGACGACGAGGATCGGCACGGTGACGAGCGCGGTGTAGAGCAGCGTGTAGAGCACCGACCGCCAGAACGCGGTGTCGTGCGCGATGGCCCGGTAGTTGTCCAGGCCGATGAAATGGTAGGAGCCGATCAGCGGCCAGTTGGTCAGCGAGATGTAGACGGCGAAGCCCAGCGGCGCGAGGACGAACACCGCGACGAACAGCAATGCCGGGGTGATCAGGGCGACGCCCGTACGGGTGGGGTGGGTGAGCGAGCTTTTCATAGCTGCGCCTGCGCCAGGATGCGGTCGAAGGCCCGCTGGCCGTCGTCCAGCGCGCCGTCGAGGTCACCGTCGAACACGGCCCGGCGGAACATGCCGATCCACGGGCTGTCGGCCTGGTTGAACAGCAGGTTGTAGGCGAGGGTGACCGGCGCGTACCCGCGATCGAGATGGTCCAGCGGGGCGGTGCCGAGCGGGTATTTGGCACGGAACTCGGGCGTCGCGGCGTCCGAGCGTACGGGGGTGTAGCCGCCCTCGGGCAGCAGCTGCTGCTGCGGGATGTCGAGGGCGAACTTCGCGAACTCCCAGGCGCCGGAGGCGTTCGTGGCACCCCGCGGGATGCACAGGTTGTCGCCCCCGTCGAAGAAGGCGGTGCCGCCCTGCGGACCGCAGAGCAGAGCCGTCCCGGTCTTGGCGCGCATCGCCTCGTCGGCCGACCCGACGACGGCGCTGTAGTTGGACGGGATGAAACCGATCCGGCCGGCCCGGAAGTCGCTGCCCCAGGTCGTGCCGCTGTCGGCGGGCGCATTGCGGTTCAACAGATCCTCCTCCCAGAGGGAGCGGTAGAACGCGAAGGTGCGGCGCAGCGCCTGGTTGCCCGCGATGTAGCCGCGCTGGCTGCCGACCTGCCCGACCATCTGGTCGGCGCGGGTGGCCCAGATGTGGGGTTGCACGACGAACCCGAGGATGCCGGCCGAGTTCCCGGCGATGGACCAGGCGTCGATGTCGCCGCCCAGTTTGCGGACGCGCCGGGCCGCCCCCAGCAGGGCGTCCAGGCTGGTGACCGCGGTGGCCGGGTCGACGCCGGCCTTGCCGAGCAGCTCGGTGTTGTACCAGAGCACCGAGTTGTCGGCGAGGTACGGCACGCCGTACTGGCGGCCGCCGCGGGTCGCCAGCCGCAGGTGCCCGGGGCTCAACGCGGCCCGGTACGGCAGCGCCGCGATCAGCGGTGTCAGGTCGGTGAACGCGTCGCGGTAGATGAACAGCATCGAGTTGATGTCGTCGATGTCGACGATGTCGGGCACCCGGCGGCCCCGGATGGCGGTGGCGAGCTTGGTGACGTACTGAGCGTCGGGCACCGGCGTCAGGTCGATGTGGATCCGTCGCTGGGCCTCGTGGAACCGGTCGACGACCACCTGCACACCGGCGACCGTCGCGGCCCGGCACCACATGGTCACTGTTCCCTCGGCGTTCGTGCCGAAGCCGGCCTGGGTGATGTCCGGCTCGGCGAGAACACCCGATCCGCACGCGTCCAGCGTGGCGGTCAGCCCGGCGAGCGCGGCGATCTGAAGCAGCTCGCGCCGGCGCATGTCATCGCCTCCCGTCGTGCAGCCAGACCCGCATCGGGCCGATGCCGCGGTTGGCCCAGGCGAAGTAGGGGACCGCGGACACCTCTTCGGGTGTCGTGTCGGCCACCTTCGGCGTCCCGTACGGCCACGGTGGGGCGGCGTGTTGCGTGACGGCGGCGTCCACGCCGATCACCGTGACCCCCTCCAGCAGGTCGGCGCGGTGCTCGGGCTCGCCGACCGACACCAGGCTCAGGTCGTCCGCCTGGGGGTGCTCCACGGCGTACACCAGGGGGCCGCGCTCGATCGCCACGCAGTCGCGCACCGCGTCGATGCGCGGGTCCGCGCCGGTGACCCGGACGGCCATGGGCAGCTCCAGCTCGACCGTGTCGCCGGCGTGCCAGGCACGGCGTACGGTCGCGTAGCTGCCGGACGCGACCGGCTCACCGTCCAGGCGGGCACCCTCGGCCCAGGCCGGCACCCGCAGCGACAGGGTCCACTCCTCCTCCGGCGTGGCCTCGATCCGCACCTGGATCCGGCCGTCCCACGGGTAGTCGGTCGTCACCGCGAGCCGGACCCCGCGGGCCTCGACGGTGGCGGGCGCGTACAGCTGCAGCTGGATGCCGTCGGCGTCGACGGTCGCCAGGTAGCCGTCCAGGCTGGCCAGGGTGCGCATGACGTTGGGCGGGCAGCAGGCGCAGTCGAACCAGCCGCGGCGGCCGTGCGCGGGGCTGCGGTTCTCGTCCGGGTGGGCGCCGGAGCGCAGCTGCAGCGGGTTGACGTAGAAGTATTCGGTGCCGCTCAGCGAGACGCCGGCCAGGAAGCCGTTGAGCAGCATCCGCTCGGCGGCGTCCGCGTACCCGGGCTCGCCGGTGGCCAGCAGCAGCCGCCAGGCCCACTGGAAGCCGCCGACGGCCGCGCAGGTCTCCGCGTACGCGCGGTCGCTGGGCAGCTCGTACGGGTCTCCGAACGACTCGCCCTCCCAGCGGGACCCGAGCCCTCCGGTGAGGTACGACTTGGTCGCCAGCATGTGGGCGAACTGCCGGCGCTGGGCGGCCAGCAGCTCCTCGTCGCCGGTCTCCAGGGCGACGTCGGCGGCGCCGGCGCCGAGATAGACCGCGCGGACCGCGTGCCCCTCGACCGTGGTCTGCTCGCGCACCGGGACCCGGTCGCTGAAGTAGGTCGGCTCCAGTCCGTACCCGGCGATGAGGCCGTGGCCGCGGGCGTCCACGAAGTATCGCGCCAGGTCCAGGTAGTCGCGCCGACCGGTCTCGCGGTACAGCTCCACCAGGGCCATCTCGATGATCGGGTGTCCGTCGACGTCGTGCCGCCGGTCCGGCCCGAACGTGGCCACGAGGTGGTCGGCGAAGCGGACGGCGACGTCGAGCAGCGTCTTGTCGCCGGTGCAGCGGGCCTGGGCCACGGCCGCCTGGATCAGGTGCCCGGCACAGTAGTGCTCGTGGCTCCACGGCAGGTTGGCGTAGCGCTGCTCGACCATGGAATTGAGATAGCCGTCGGGCTGCTGGGCGGCCGCCACGATGGCGGAGACGTCGCGCTGCGCCTCCAGCAGGGCGGGCGAGGGCCGGCGGGCGTACTCCCAGGCGGCCGCCTCCAGCCACTTGTAGACGTCGGAGTCCATGAAGACGGGGCCGCGCCGATCGCCGGTCCCGGTGCCCGCGGCGATGCGCAGGTTGTCGAGGTTGCCGGCGGATTCGAGGCGGTCGCGGCCGGCGGGGACCGCGGCGTTGCCGTTGGCCTGCTGGCGGGCGGCGAGCAGGCCGCCGGTGATGGTCGCCTGCTCGACCGGGCGCAGCCGGGCGGTCGCGGTGGACGTGGGTAGGAGCGGACCGGACACACGCGCCTCCTGGGAAACTGACGGAAATCGTTTTCCGGCTTGACCGTAAGCCCCTCGCCGCGCCGGGTCAACGGTGCTTCAGATACCGTGAGGAACGAACCGGAAATCCGGTCGGCATACTGTTTCCGATTCCGCGAACGGAGGTCGCGCATGCGGGTCCGCATCGTCGACGTCGCAGCGCTGGCCGGCGTGACCCCGGGAACCGCGTCGAAGGCGCTGAACGGCACCGGCCAGCTGCGCGCCGACACCCGCGAGCGGGTGCATCGCGCCGCGGCGCAGCTCGGCTTCACGCCCGACAACATCGGCCGGGGACTGAAGTCCGGCCGCAGCTTCACGGTCGGCCTGATCACCACCGACAGCTACGGCCGGTTCAGCATGCCGATCCTGCTCGGGGCCGAGGACGCCCTGGGCGCCGGCGAGATGGCCGTGATGCTGTGCGACACCCGCGACGACCCGGTCCGCGAACAGCACCACCTGCGCAACCTGCTCGCCCGCCGGGTGGACGGCATCATCCTCACCGGACGCCGCACCGAGCCCCGGCCCCCGCTCGCGGTGCCGGTGCCGGTGCCGGTGGTGCACGTCTTCACGCCCTCCGCCGACCCGGCCGCGGCCTCCGTCGTCGTGGACGACGCGGCCGGCGCCCGGCTGGCCGTGGAACACCTGCTCGACCTGGGCCGCCGGCGGATCGGGCACATCACCGGGCCGCAGCGGCACCGCACCGCCGAGGCCCGGGCCCGGTCCGCGGTGGCGGCGGTCGCGGCCGGGGGCGGCAGCCCCGCGGGTGAGGTGCAGTTCGGCGACTGGAGCGAACGGTGGGGCCGCCACGCGGCCACCGCACTGCTGCGTCGGGAGCCGGATCTCGACGCGATCGTCTGCGGCAGCGATCAGATCGCCCGCGGCGTCTGCGACGGGCTTCGCGAGGCCGGAAAACGTGTTCCGGCCGACGTCGCGGTCACCGGCTACGACAACTGGGACGTGATGGCCCTGGCCAGCCGGCCACCCCTGACCACTGTCGACTTGGTGCTGGGGGAGCTGGGCCGGTGCGCGGCGGAGTTCCTGCTCGACGCGATCGCCGACCGTCCCCACCCCGGGGTGACGGCCCTGCCGCCGCGACTGGTGATCCGGGAGTCCACGGCGGGGGAGTGAGCACTCGAGGGCCCGCGGCCGAACCTCACCCACCGCCATCCGGCATCCCGGCCGCCGTGCTGACCAGGGCGAGGTCGTCCGGGGCAGTACCGCCACCGCTCGCCAGTCCGCAGCTTCCCGGATCCGGCCCTTGTCCGTCAGCTCACCAGGAGCCAGCGGCAGGACCCGACCTGGCGGGCCGCCGCCTCCGGCTCCTTCGTGACATCGCGCCGGCCCTTCTCCCGCGGCGCGCCAAGCACACGAGCCGGAAATCGTGGTGCGGGGATCGACGGTTGCGGGCACGATTTCCCGGTGAATCTTGACGAGGAACTGATCGAGCTTCGCCGGGAGATCCACCGCCACCCGGAGCTGGCCGGTGCCGAACGGCAGACGGCCGGGCTGGTCGCGGAGCAGTTGCGTGCGGCCGGGCTCGAGGTGACCACCGGCGTCGGCGGGCATGGCGTCCTCGCGGTGCTCGACGGTTCCGCGGACGGTCCGACGGTGGCGTACCGGGCGGACATGGACGCCGTCGACGCGCGCACGAACGTGCTGCCCATCCCGCGCTCGGGCCGGGTCTTCGACGAGGGGTTCGCCTCGCGCGTCCCCGGCGTCGCCCACCTGTGCGGGCACGACCTGCACACCGCGATCGGCGTCGGCATCGCCCGGGCGCTGGCTCAGGGCGCTGCGCCGGTGAGGGGCCGGTTGGTGTTCGTCTTCCAGCCGGCCGAGGAACCTCTGCGCGGCGCCCGGACGATGCTCGCGACCGGCCTGGTGCAACGCCTCGCGCCGCGCGAGTTCTATGCGCTGCACTGTGCCCCGTTCCCGGCCGGCACCATCGCGGTCTCTCCGGGGTACGGCCTGCCGGGGCTCGACCATATCCGGATCGTGCTGCCGGGCGGTGACGACGCGGTCGTGGCCGAGGTGGCGGGGCTCGGCACCGTCGAGTTCCCCCGCAGCATCGACGACTACCACGCGCGCTTCCACGCGTTGCTGGCACCGGAGATCGCCCCGACGATCCAGGAGTCCGTGTCCGTCGCCCACTGGACCGAGCGCACGCCCGACGCACATCCGGTCGCCAACGTTCTGCTGCGGGTCTGGCCGCAGGAGCGGCTGCCAGGGCTGCGCGCGCGGATCCAGCAGCTCGCGGCGGCCGCCGGCGGGCACGTGGAGTTTCCCGGCGAACCATGTCCCGCCATGGTGAACTCGGCGGAGCTCAGCACGGCGGCCGGCCATCATCTGAGTACGGCGCTGGGGCCGGAGTCCGTCCTGTGGGCTCGGGCGTCCTGGCCCTTCAACTGTGAGGATTTCGCGCTGTTCCTCGACGAGGCGCCGGGCGCGTTGTTCTACCTCGGCGTCGCGGACACCGAGTCGGGGATGAACGGCGCGCCACACGCCCCCGACTTCGCCGCCGACGAGCGAGCCATCGGTCATGGCGTGCGCGCCATGACCGGCCTGCTGTCCCACCGTCTGGCAGCTCGGCCGGCCGCTTGACCCGCCTATGCTGCTGCGCATGGCAGACCGCGTGTCCGCGACTCGTGTGATGGCTACGCGGGCGTCGCGGTGACCACCGTGGCCGGGTTGCTCCTGGCTCAGGCGAACGTCGCCCGGCTGCGTCATCCCTGGGACGACCCCCGCATGGCCGAGTTCGTCGCCGCGTTCGACGCCGTCAATGCGCTCGCCGAACGATCACCCGGCTTCGTGTGGCGGCACCGGGCGGCGGGAGGGCATGCCACCGTTGACGACGACCCCCTGTTGTTGATCAACCTGTCGGTGTGGCGGACGTACCAGAGTCTGCATGACTTCACGTATCGCACGCGACATGGCCATTTCGCGCGCCGGCGCAGAGAGTGGTTCGACCCCGTCGCCCAACCCAACACCGTCTTGTGGTGGATCCCTCCCGGTCCGTTTCCCACGCCGGCCGATGCGCTCAACCGGCTTCGACTGCTACGGCGCTACGGACCACAACCGCAGGCGTTCGGTCTCCGCAGTCGTTTCGGTCCGGACGGCCGGCCCGAGCCGGTACGACGCGGCCCAAGGCGGTGACGCGGACGGCGCCGGCGCGATGCCGGGTCAGCGGGGCGGGATCCGGTCGTTGGCGATCGCGTCCCGCAAGCCGTCGGCGAACGCCCGCGGATCCCTGGTACGCACATAGGTCGAGATGGCGTCGTAGAAGCCCTCCTGGAAGGCGGGGCTCATCGCCTCCCCGTGGGCCACGGACAGCAGGACCGGTGACGCCCAGAGGCTCTTCGCCGACTGCTGCTGATAGGCGGGCAGTGTGGAGACGTCGACGTTGCGCAGCACCGGGACCGATCCCTTGGCCTTGCTGAACGCGACCTGCGTCGCCGGCTCGCTGATGCCGCTCAGGAAGGCCAGCGCGTTCTTGGCGTTGTCGGCCTTCGTGGCGGCGACGAACACATCGACGACGGCGAGGAAACTGCCCGCGGTGCCGGGGAAGGGCGCGTAACCGAAGTCCTTGCCCTCCTGCGCCCCGTCCGCGATCAGTTCGCCGTACGCCGAGTCGTTGACCGACGCGAAGGCGCACCCGCCCTCGGCGAGCTTCCTGGCCGCCTGATCCCAGGTCAGCCCGTTCGCCTCCGGGTCGGCATAGGTCAGCATGTCGCCGAAGGACCTCAGCGCCGCCTCGACCTTGGTGCCGCGCCAGTCGAGCCGGTCGCGGGCCATGTCCGTCCAGCCGGCCGGGCCGATCGTGCTCAGCAGCGTGTTCTCGAACAGCTCGGCGGTGGTGAACGGGTCCTTGCCGCCCAGGCACAGCGCGGTGGCCCCGGACGCCTTGACCTTCTGCAGATCGTTGCGGAAGGCGGTGAGCGAGTAGCCGTCGGACGGCGGTGCGACGCCCGCCTTCGCCAGCATCGCCCGGTTGAACCACAGCACGTTGCTGCGGTGCGCGCCGGTCGGTACGCCGTACGGCTTGCCGTTGTGGTCCAGGGAGCGCCGGATCGTCGTCTGCATCGTCTCGTTGAGGTTTCCGGCGGCGAGGACGGACGTGACGTCGCGGACCGTCCCGCGCTCGGCGTACCCCTGGACCGATTTGCCGTTGAAGGTCTGCCAGACGTCGGGTGGGTTGCCGGCCTGCAGGCGCTTCGCCAGCCGTACGATCGCCTGGGAACCGGCGCCGCCGGCGACCGCCGCGTTGACCGGTTCGACCCCCGGCTTGGCCCGCCGGAACGCGTCCAGCAGGACGTTCAGCGCGGCCGCCTCGGAACCCGAGGTCCACCAGGACGTGATCTCGAGCTGATCGGTGTCCTTCGCCGTGCTCGTCGGGGTGTCGTTCCCGCAGGCGCCGGCGGCGAGAGTCAGGCTGAGCGCGACGGCCATGGCCGCCCGCGCCCGCGCGTTCATGCCGCGCTCCCGGTGGCCGCACCGGCTCGCTCCGGGCGGTGGCTGCCCGACTTCGCCGCGAGGTCGTACAGCGCGTAGAGCCCGACCACGGCGAAGCAGGCGGCGGGAACGACGAACGAGACCGCGGGACTGGTCGAGTCCACCAGGCTGCCCTGCACCAACGGCATGATCGCGCCGCCCACGATGGCCATGACGAGCCCGGCGGCGCCGAACTTGGTCGCCGGGCCGAGCCCCTTGAGGGCGACCCCGTAGATCGTCGGGAACATCAGCGACAGGCAGAACGACACCGCCACCAGGGCGAGGACCCCGGCCATGGTGGGGCTGACGATCGCGAAGACACAGAGCACGACGGCCAGGAACGCCAGCACGGCAAGGGCCTTGGTGGCCCGCACCCGCCCGATCACCCAGGTCATCACGAACCGGGAGACGAGGAACACCAGCAGACTGATCTGCAGGTAGAAGCCGCCCCGCTGCAGGCTGCCGCCGAGCGCCTGCTGCACGTACTGGATCAGATAGGTCCACGTGCACACCTGAGCCGCGACGTTGAAGAACTGCGCGACCACCCCGTAGCGGTAGCGCTTGCTGCGCCACAGCACCCGGAAGAGCCCGCTGGTGCCGCCCTCGTGCGGCCCGGCGTCGGGGAACTCCTCGACGATGGGCGGCGCCTTCTGACTCGCGATGGCGACGGCGATCAGGAGCAGCAGGAAGCCGAGCCCCAGGTACGGACCCATCACCGCGCCGAGTTCGCCGGCCCGGACGGTCTGCAGCTGTTCCGGTGTCAGTGACCCGACGTCGACCGGGTCGGCGAGTTTGGGCAGGATCAACGTGGACGCGAGCAGCACACCGATGTTGGTGCCGACCGGGTTGAAGGCCTGGGCGAAATTGAGCCGCCGGGTCGCCGTGTCCTCCGGGCCCAGCGACAGGACATACGGATTCGCCGACGTCTCCAGAATCGAGCAGCCCGCGGCAATCGCGAACAGTGCCACGAGAAACGCCTCGTACGTCATGATTTTGCTGGCCGGATAGAAGGCGAACGCGCCGATCGCGGCGAGCCCGAGCCCGGCCAGAATTCCGGTCTTGTAGCCGAAGCGCTGATTGATGAAGGCGGCGGGCAGCGCGAGCAAGAAATAGGCGCCGAAGTAGGCCAGCTGGACCAGCGACGCCTGGAACGTGCTCATGTCGAAAATGCGCTTGAAGCCGACCACCATCGGGGTGGTCAGGTCGGCCGCTATGCCCCACGCCGTGAAGCAGCCGATCAGCGCGATGAACAGCAGTAACATGCCGCGGCCGAGCAACGGCGGAGGCTTCGTCCGGCCGGTCTCGCCCGCGGTGGCCGTGGTGGCGACGTCTGCCATCGGATCCCCCTGATCGAAAGATTGCGTCGTTGCCGATGTTCGCTTTCGTCGCCGGGAATCTCTGCCGTTCACGACGCTACTCCTCCGGGTAGCGGCGAAGAACCGGTAAACACCGGTAGGCAGATGATGAACATTTGCGGCGATCATTTACTGACCGATGATCCCGGTCATGCGGTAGGCAATGTCCATGAACGATCAGACCCGTGCGTTGTTCTTGGTGGTCACCATCAAACCGCGGCCGGACCGGCGGGCGGAGGCCGAGGCGCAGCTGCAATCCATGCGCCGCGACAGCCTGACCGAACCGGGCTGCGTCTTCATGCACCTGGTGCAGCCGCAGGACGACCCGGACAACTGGGTCATGCTGGAGATGTTCCGGTCCCGCGCCGATTGGGACGAGCACATGACGCAGCCCTACAACGTGGCGGGTAACGCCGTCCTGACCGACCTGCTCCGCGAGCCGTCCGACCTGCGCCTGATGGACGAGAAATAACAGCCTTCCCGGGTACGGCGTCGGCAGCGCCCGGCCGGGGGTCGGCGAAGGCGTCCCAGAACCACCGCATCGACTCACGGCTGAGGTAGGAGCCGGTGGCGAACTCGTCGTAGGAGCCCGTGGTCGAGGTCGCGCTGACGCTCCGGGGCATCACCGGCGCGGGAACGACGGTCCGGGCACGGCTGGACTGACGGCCCGGTCATTCCGGCTCGTCGTTACCCGGTTTTGCGGGCGAGCAGGCACCAGCCGGCGGTGTCCTCGCGGGCCGGCAGCGGGTGGTCCTCGGGGTTCGGTCGCCATTCCGCGGTGGACACGATGCCGGGCTCGATCAGGTCCAGGCCGTCGGCGAACGCGGCGATCTCGTCGCGGCTGCGGAAGCCGAAGTTGACGCGGGTGGCGCGGTCGGCCGCGGCGATACCGTCGACGGCCTGGGCGGGCATGAAGTCGTTGCTGGCGTGCGAGAGCACCAGGTAGCTGCCGGCCGCAAGAGCGTCGAGCAGCATGCGGACCGCTTGGTGGGCGACGTCGTCGTCGGTGATGAAGTGCAGGACGGACACCAGCATCAGCGCGATCGGCCGGTCCAGGTCCAGAGTGGCGCGCAGCACCGGGTCGGCCAGGATGGCGGCGGGGTCGGTCAGGTCGGCGTCGAGGTAGGCGGTCTTTCCCTCGGGGGTGCTGGTCAGCAGGGCACGCGCGTGGGAGAGCACGAGCGGATCATTGTCGACGTAGACGATCCTCGACTCGGGCGCGATGCTCTGGGCGACCTCGTGCGTGTTGTTGGCGGTGGGCAGGCCGGTGCCGATGTCGAGGAACTGCCGCATCCCGGCTTCGGTGAGGAAGGTGACGGCCCGGCGCAGGAACTTGCGGTTCTCGACGACGGCGGTACGGATGCCGGGGAACTGTGCCGCGACCAGGTCGCCGGACCCGCGGTCGGCGGCGAAGTTGTCCTTGCCGCCGAGCCAGTAGTCGTAGCGGCGGGCGGGATGTGCCCGGGTGGTGTCGAGCCGGGGGTCGGACACGATCGAATCTCCTCGTCACGCAGGTTCGCGGTTTGCCGGCCGCGTCGGGGATGGCCGGCTGCACGTGCCCGGCGACGTTGTCGCCATGATCTCCACGTGGCGGTGACATTGCAATGCACTGTCGCGGCGGCGTCAAGGCGAGCGGACGGTCCTCCAGCGACTGGATTCATCCCATCATCCCATGATTCACTGAGGTCGTGTCCACGACCGTGCTCGCCCCCGCCCGGATGCGCCGCGGCATCCTCCTGGCCGTCGCGCTCACCGCCCTCAACCTCCGGACGGCGGTGACCGGGTTCAGCGTGCTGACCGGCGACGCCGCGGACGACCTGCACTTCGGACCGGTGGTCGCCGGAGCCATCGGTACGGTCGTGACCGCGTGCTTCGCGGTCGCCGCGTTCGCTGCCCCGCCGCTCGCCCGCCGGTTCGGCCTGGAACGCACCGCCGCCCTGGCGGTGACCGCCACGACCGCCGGCATTCTGCTGCGCGCGGCGGCCTGGTCGCCGACCGTCATGATCGTCGCTTCGGTGATCGCGTTCGCCGGGGTCGGCGCGGCGAACGTCATCCTGATCCCGATCGTGAAGCAGCACTTCCCCGAGCGCCTGCACGCGGTCAGCACCATGTACATGGTCCTGCTCCAGGTCGGCCAGCTGGCGGCGCCGCTGATCGCGCTGCCGCTGGCGCACACCTACGGCTGGCGCACGGCCGCGGGCGCATGGGCCGCGGTGACCGCGGTGGCGGCGGTGCTGTGGTTCGTCACGGTTCCCCGCTCCGCCGCCCGGACCGAGCCCGCCGTGGCGCCACAGCGGCACTTCTCCTGGCGTACGCCGCTGGTCCTGGGTTTGATCGGTCTGATGGCGATGACCACGCTGCACGTCTACACGCTGGTGACGTGGTTCCCCGCGATGCTGGAGGACGCCGGGCTGAGCTCCACCGCCGCCGCGCTGCTGCTGTCCTGGTTCGCCGGGCTCGGGCTGATCGCCGCCTTCGTGGTGCCGCCGCTGACCAGGCGACTGCGTAACCCGTACGCAATCGTGGTGGCTTGTGTGGTGCTGATGGGCATCGGCTACGCGGGCATGCTCGCGGCCCCGGCGGCCGGCGCCTTCGGCTGGGCGACCGCCTTCGGCCTCGGGGTCAGCACCTTCCCGCTGTGCCTGACCCTGATCGCCGCCCGGGCAGCGAATCCGCAGACCGCGTCCCGGCTGTCCGGGCTGGTGCAGGGCATCGGCTACGGCATCGGCTGCGCCGGCCCGCTCGCGCTGGGCGCGATCAACCAGGCGAGCCACGGCTGGAACCTGACGTACGGGCTGCTCGCCGCCACCCTGCTGATCACCCTCGGCGCGGGCTGGGCCGCGTGCCGGCCGGTCCGCGGTTAGGCTGCACCCGTGCCCGGCCCGCATCTGGATCGCACCGCCCTCGGCTCTCGCGTCACCGACCTCTTCCGGTCGCAGATCACCGAGGGCAACTGGCCGCTGGGCAGCAAGATCCCGACCGAACCCGAGCTGGTCGAGTGGAGCGGCGCCGGCCGCAACACGGTGCGCGAGGCGATCGGCTCCCTGGTGCAGGCCGGCATCCTGCGGCGTGAACAGGGACGAGGAACCTTCGTGGTGTCGACCTCCGACCTGCGCTCGTCGGTCTCGCGCCGGGTCGCGGCCACCTCCCGCCGGGACAGCCTCGAACTGCGCCTCGCCCTCGACGCCGCGTCCGCCCGGATCGCCGCCGCCCGCCGCACCGAGGCGGACGCCGAGCGCCTGCGCGCCCTGCTCGCCGAGCGGCGTGACGCCTGGACCACCGGCGACGTGCACGAGCGGCTGCGCGCCGACTCGGCCCTGCACCGCGCCGTCGTGGCCGCCACCCACAACGCCCTGATGCAGGAGGTCTACGACGGGCTCCTCGGGGTGTTCGAGGAGGTCCAGCTCGACGACGTGGCGGGGGAGACCGACGACCTGGCGCATCTGCACGCCGACCTCGTCGAGGCCATCGTCGGCGGCGACCCCGAACGAGCCGCGACCACCATGGCGGCGCTGCTCCAGCCCATGATCAACGAGACGGTGCCAGGCGCTTCCGCCCGTCAATCGCCCCAGTCGAGCTGATGCGGGGGCACGCCGTCGCGCCGGCCGTAGTCCACGGCAGCCTGGCGGCCCTCGTGATCCCCGACGTCGTAGCGGAACACGCGTCCCGGGAAGACGACCACATGCTCCTGGCCCACGCGGAAGTCGGCGTACCAGCCCTGACCCTGCACCAATGACTCCGCCAAGGCGCTCGCCAGATCGTCCGCCGCCTCGTCCGGCGCGGCCACGTCGAGCAACGTCCAGACAACGGGCTGATCAGGCCCCCGGGGCGAGCCGCCATCCTCGCGCGAGATGCGTATCGCCCGCAGTCCCCGAACCTCGATGGCGCTTCCGGTAGCCAGGCTTTCAGCAATGATCCGTCCGGTCAGCATCGCTGCATTCTGACAGGAGGGGAAGGCGCACACGGCCGGCTCTTCAGCCGTCGGCCAACCGGATGGCCAGTTCGGTACGCCACCGGGTCTTCCTGCGTTCGGAGCGCGGATCGGTGAGGTAGGCCTCGTACCGGCACCCGAACCGCTCACCGTCGGGACCGGCCGTGCAGTCCAGCGCGAGGCCCTGCTCGTAGGCCCAGTCCCGCAGGGCGCCGTTCGCGCGCCGGCCATGGTTGACATGCGTCAAGGTCGCGTACCGGCCGGCCGGCAGCACTCCCGGGCGGACCCGGCCGTCACCTTGGACCGCCACGTCGGTGACGACACCGACCTCGACGTGCATCGGACCGTCCATGTCCACCACGTGGAGACGAAAGAACGTGTGACCGTACGGGACGGCCCGCGCGTCCGCCCAGGAGTACAGCTCGTCCATCAGAACGTCCCGCACCGCGAACATGCCGCGGAACGGCGTCACCAGGCGGATGCCGACGCAGAGCCGTTCAGGCTTCGCGACGATCGCCGGCCCATCGACGATTTCCACCCGGGCACCTCCATCGGAACGGCCGTGTCGACGTTACAAGCTCACCAGGTAGGCAGGCGGCCGGCCTTGCGTCCTTTCGGCCTTGGCAGGACCACCACCCTTGCTCTCGACGACGAGAGCGATGAGCAGCGCTGCGTCAACCTGTGCGAATGTGCCCGCCGCATCGGGAGACATAGGCCGACGATATCGGCGCCGGCTGGCTTCGGCTGCCCCATGCTCACGGGGGGCGTGATGAGGTGGGCACCGCCATCCGATCGTCTGCCGCCCACTGTTCTGCCACTGCCGATGCAGGCAGCTGGCGGGTGAGCCGTCATGCTTGCTGCTGGTCCGTCTGCTCGGCCGACGTTCTGAGCAGGCGTGGTGCTTCGGGGATCATCCGCCGACACCCGGGTTCCGACGTCCGGCGCTTGCGATCCGGTTGTTCACAGAGCGGCGAGGGCCGCCGGCAAAACGCTCGCAAGCCTGAACACCGACACCACGGCGGTGCTGAGTCTCCTCATTTGCCGCTGGCAACGCGTGGGGTGGACCAGCGCTCGTGAGGGAAACTCTGATTCGGTGGTCGGCCGAGCCTTTTGCCGACGCCGGTGGAACCCGGACTCGTGAACATCGAGATCCGCGAGGTCCAGCTGGTGCCCGAACTCGGCGACATCTGGATCCCGATCTCGGTTCTGGCACGGGAAGTGTGGTCGAGCTTGCCTGCCCACGAGGAGCAGGTCAGTCATGTCCAACCCGTCGGGCCGAACCGCGGCGGGTGGCTCAGTTGGCGGATGGGGGGTGGGCCCGGCAGATTTGGGCCGTGCCCCAACTCGTAGTCCTCACAGGGCCGATCGCGGCCGGTAAGAATACCGTCGCGGATGAGCTCGCCAGACGCCTGACCGGGCGTGGCAAAACGGTAGTCGTCGTGGACGTCGACGACGTCGCAGCGATGGTCGGATCCCCTGGTGCGGCGGCAGGGGACCTATGGTTTGCCGCCCCTCACTGGGAGACTCCCGGACGGCGCGGCTGTGTTGTGGATTGTCATCGACGCCCCGGTGTCGGTGACCTTCCCACGCGCGCAGTCTGATCCAGGGCGTGGAGTGTCGCGCGACCCGGAATTCCATCATGCCGCGCACCGCCGCTTTCGGGAGCTGCTGCCAGTGATCCCCGCTGACCGCATGTTCAACTCTGAGAAGCTCGAGGCAGAGCGAATAGCGTCCGACATCCTGGGAATGCTGGCCGTTCGATAGTTGAGCCCCCCTTCGGAACAGGTTCCGTGCGGGCAACACGGATCCGGCCGTTAGCCGCCGAGCAGCACTCGCTTGCGCAGGAGATCGAAGCGGACGATCGCCGCCGGAGTCCTTCGCCCACGGGTGACCAGCGGCGAGCCGGCCCGTCGACCTGCCCGACGAAGGTCCTGCTCGGGCATTCCGCGTTGTCGCAAAGTCAGCACGCTACGACCCGATGAAGTTGGTGATCTCGCGGCGCAGAAACGTCGGGAAGTCCTGCAGATTCGCGGCTACCGGTGCTGCTGAATCCGCGTCGTACACCTCGTCAAGGATGTCACCCGTCCGACAGTCGCAGAACTGGCGCACCCGACCGGCGGGTAGGGCGAACAGCGCCCCACCGCCGTCGCTGCCGAACACGACCACCGCCCGTCCGTCGCTCAGCAGGCGGGGATGGCCCGGGTCCTCACCCCCGCAGCGGCGGACGATGGATCCAATAACCGTTGTTGACGTCTGGCAACTGACCTTCTGCCACGACCCGGTGAAAAGACAGCAAGTCGGCCGGCACGGCCTCACCGTGCAGGTCAGCCAGGTCCGGCAAGCTCTTCCGCAGGCCGGGCCGCTGACCTCATGCTCGCCCGGCGGGAATCCGAACCGCGATTCGAACGAGCTCAGTAGCCCGCCGAGGACGGCACGCACGTCATCGCGCCACCGCTCGGCCCACGCATCATCCACGCCACGCTGCGCTTCCCGTTCCATCCGAACGCCAGGCTACTCATGACCGCCGACGGCGGTCGTCGTCAGCAGGGATCACGACGGACCACCCTTCGTGCGAGCAAGCCGCAGCGAGCGCGACGAAGGGGGTCGAAGAACTGAGTACGCCGTTTCCCGTCCGGCAGTGGCGCAATGAGGGCGCCCGGGTCGCATAGGCTCGTGGCGCGATCGGTCGTGCTGGGAGGGTGACGTGCCGCAGGGGCGTTTTGTGCTGGACGAGCCGGGCGGCAATCTCGCCCTTGACGTGTTCGTGCTCGCCCAGCACCTGAACAGCCTGCTGGACCGGGCCTTCGCCGGGACCGGGGTCACCCCGTCGCAGTATGCGGTCTATTCGCAACTCGGGCACCAGGCGATGACACCGCGCGAGCTGGGCCGCAAATTGGGGCTGGCGCCCGCGACGGTGTCCAACTATCTCAACGCGATCGAGCGGCGCGGGCATCTGGTCCGGAGCCCGAGCGCGGCCGACCGCCGGTCGCATTCCGTTGCGCTGACGCCCGACGGCACGGCGAAGCGCGACGAGTGTCGTGGCCGCCTGCAGCTCGCGGTGCGGCGGATGGGCGACCACATCGGTTCCGCGGCGGAGCGTGACGCGCTGCGGCGGGCGTTGGGGCGGCTCGACGACGCGATCCTCGCCGCCCAGGAAGGCCTGACGGTCACCCGCAAGCCGGGTCGGGGATGACCTGGACGTCGGGGGAGTTGACGACGTAGACGCGGCACCGGTGCACGGCCAGTGTGGTGGGCAGGCCGGGCAGCAGGATCTCGTCGGTCACCGTGCCGGAGGTCATCGTGGGGTCGAGGTCGACGAGGTAGACGCCGTTGGGTGACGCGTAGTTGACGACCGCGTAGAGGGTGTGGCCGCGCAGCTGCATCCCGTCGGCGCCGAAGCTGCGGCCGCCGAGGTCCACCTGCACACTCTGCCGTGTCGCGGTGTCGACCCGCCACAGCGCCTCGGTGCCGTTGCCGGCGACCAGCAGCGTCGAGCCGTCCGGGTCGGCGACGACGCCGTTGAGGAACCAGTACTGGGCCGGGAAACCGGGCAGCGCGTCGCGCATGTCGAGCCATGGCTGCAGCGGACCCAGACGAGTGCCGTGCCGTTCGGCCCGGTGGACGATCGGGTTGGCGAAGTCGGTCACATACACCGCATCCGGGGTGATCGCGAGGTCGTTGAGCTTCGCCGGTCCCACCGGCCCGGCCTCCGCGGTGGCAGTGGAAAGCAGCCGGCCGCGCCGGTCGTGGACGGTGAGTGTGCCCGCGCCCACGGACCAGACGTTTCCCGCGCCGTCGGTGTGCACGCCCAACGTGGTGCCACGCCGCACCGTGGCGGCGGCCTGCACCGGGGCGAGCACGTGGCGACGGACGTCACCGCGGTAGAGGCGGCCGGTGGCGGAGGAGCCGACCCACATGGTGCCGTCGGTGTGCACGGCGACGCCCTCCGGTGCCGCGCCGGACGGTCCGGACAGGACATAGCGGTCGGGCAGGGCGTGGGCGCTCGCCGGTGCGGGATCGGCGACAGTGGCGATCAGCGCCGCGATGACGGCCATGGATGCACTTCTCATGTCGGCAGGGTAGTTCCAACTGGAACTAGTTGCAACGGCGCGGGTCAGGTTCGGAGGTGGAAGCGGGCGGCTGCCGCACGAGGGCGCATGCCGAGGCCGTGACCACCGCAAGGCCGGCTGCGACCAGGTAGGCCGCGGCCTGTCCGCCCGGTGTGGCCAGCAGGACGGCGATGCCGATCGCCGTACCGATCTGGGCTGCCGCATTGAGCAGCCCGCCGATCATGCCGCTGGTTTGTTCCGTCGTCTCGGCGGTGCCATGTGCCGTGGACGCGACCGACGCCAGCCCCAGCCCGAGCCCCGACATCGTCAGTCCGGTGAGGAACGCCGTCAGTGATGTCCGGGAGACGGCCCACGACTGCACCGCCATCGACGCCGCGACCACCGCGAGGCCGAGCGTCATCGCCCGGCGCGCGCCGATGCGCCGCAGCGCGGCCGGTGCGATCGTCGAGGAGACCACCACGCCCGCGCTGAACAGCAGGAAACATGCCCCGCCGGCGGCGCCGGAGAGCCCGAGCACGTCCTGAGCGAACAGCGTGCCGATGACATTGGCCCCACTCGTGGTCGCGGTGAGCACCGCGGCCACTGCGGCACCGAGCCGGAACGACGGCAGCCGCCACACCGCGGGCGGCACCATGGGATCGGAGCAGCGCCGCTCGGCCACGGCGAAGGAGACCCCGGCCACGGCCGCCACGGCGAGGCCGGCCCACGCCGCGGGCTGCCCCAAGCCCTCGTTGAGCGCCCAGATCAGAGCCCCCGGGGCGGTGATTGCGAGAAGCGCACCCGGGACGTCCAGCCGGGCGATGCGCCGTGCCACCGGTCCGACGATGAGCGGTGTGACGGCCGCGGCCAGCAGTTCCACCGCGCCGATCGCGGCGAACAACCACCGCCAGCCGACCAACTGGGTGACCACCCCGCCGAGCACGAAGCC
>NZ_CAKUCL010000031.1 GCF_934643405.1 uncultured Actinoplanes sp. | reverse complement strand
GCCGCGGCGTCGGTTGCTGCTTCGCCTGCCGCGTCGTCGCCTGTCGCCGTCCGGCGGCCTCAGCGCGCCGACGCGCGACGCAATTTCGACGCCTTGCTGGCTGCCGCCCGCGAGGCCTTCGCCGAGAACGGCACCGAGACCTCGTTGGAGGACATAGCGAGGCGCGCGGGCGTCGGCATCGGCACGCTCTACCGGAATTTCCCCACCAGGCAGGACCTTTTCGAGGCCGTCTACGTCGACGAGATCAACCAGCTGAGCGTCGCCGCCGACGCCGTCGCGGCCTTGCCGGCATGGGAGGCGCTGACCACCTGGCTGCAGCGTTTCGTCGAATACGTGGGCACCAAGCGCGCCATCATCGAGGCCCTCAACCGCGAGTCAGCGATGTTCCGCTCCTCCCGCGAAACGATATACCAGGCCGGCGAGCCGCTGCTGAAGCGCGCTCAGGAGGCAGGTGAGGTCCGCCCCGACGCCAGCTTCGACGACCTGCTGCGGATGGTTTCGGGCCTGACATCCGCAACGTTCGTCGACGACGAACAGCGCGCCCGGGTCCTGGCGTTCGCCTTGGACGGTCTCCGGATCCATTGACCCAGGTACGGCTCACGAGAAGTCCCCATTCGTGAGCCCCGGCTACCTGCGCACGACCGGCCGCTTCCGGCTTCCGGCCCGGACGCGGCCGAGGCCGCCCAACAGGCACGCGATGGCGGAACGGCCGTCGATGGCGGAAGTCGACCCCGCACGCGCGCCACACCAGAACGCCGGCTGACAACTACAGCCGAGCGTCAGACGCCGACCGGCAGGCGCCCGCCATGCACAAACGACTGTTCATGCGAACAGTCGAGCTCTTCCGAGCAGGGCGTCAGGCAGAGTTCGGCGCGGAGCGCAGTTCGTCATGCGAGCACCCATTCCCGAGTCACTGCCCCCGGATCCGGGGCAGCCATCGCCCCGGCCCGTGCCCGCCGGGGGCCGGGAAAGGGATGCGGCCCTGAGCGTGCCCGCGGAGCTGCGCCTTCGTCCGGCCCGCCACCTGATCGCATCAAAGGCGGATTGCCTCTCCGCTTCGGGCGCTCTTGCGGGCGGCGTCCAGTACGGTCATCGTGCGGATGGCGTCGGAGGGGTCGACGGGCACGCGCGCGTCGCCGCGCAGTGCGTAGGCGAAGGCCGGGTAGAAGGCATCCCAGCGTCCACGTTCGGTAGCCACCGGGGTGCCGGCGTCGCCGCGGTAGACGCTGCCCCAGGTGTCCTCGGCCTCGACGCCCCAGCGGTCGCCCAGGTCGGCGGGGGATTTCCCGGCCTTGAGCAGAGCCTCCTGGCCGTCCATGCCGTCGATGATGTAGGTGCCGGTCGTGCCCGTGATCCGGAAGCGCGGTCCCGGCGCGGCCTGCCGCCAGCTACCCCACAGATGCGATTCGACGCCGCTGATGTGGTGCAGTGCCACGAACACGTCGTCGTCGAGGTCGCCGCTGCCGCGCATCTCCGCGTACACCCGCGTCACCGGCCCGTGCAGCACCAGCGCCTGATCGACCAGGTGCGACCCGAAGTCGAGCAGCGTGCCGCCACCCGCCGCCGGCGGTTTACGGTCCGGCGCCCAGCGCTCGAACCGCGACTCGAACCGCCGCGCCGACCCCAGGGTCCCGTCGGTGATCAGCTTCCGCGCGGTCATGAAGTCCGAGTCCCACCGGCGGTTCTGATACACGCTGAGGAGCACGTCCGCCTCCTGCGCGACGGTGACCACCTCGCGCGCCTCGGCCGCGTCCATCGCGAACGGCTTGTCGACCACCACGGCCAGCCCGTGCGCGATCGCTTCCTTGGCCAGCTTCGCGTGCGTAGGCGCCGGCGTCGAGATCGAAACCGCCTCGGCTCCCGCCTCCGCAAGCGCCGCGATCGAGTCGAAGGCCGCGACCCCGGGCCGCTGCGACGCCAGCTCGGCCCGGCGCTCCTCGTTGGTCGTGACCACGCCCACGAACTCGATGTTCTCCGCAGAGGCGATCAGCGGCGCGTGGAAGATCCGCCCACCCGCGCCGTACCCGACAAGCCCGAACCGTACCGCGTCGCTCATTCCGATGAGCCTGCCACACGTTGAGGGCGCTCGCCGATCAAGGGTTCCTGCACTTGGGCAGGGACGGGCACCCGGTAGCGACGCATACCCGCGGCACCGAGAGCAGCCCGAACCGTGACCGCGGCCGGCCGCCAGACCTCATCCCGCAGGTACCGCCGGATCCCGCCGGCGGCCCGCATCACCGGCAGCAGTAAAGAGTTGTTCGCCACCCGGACGGCCCGTAGGACGGCTCTCGCCGGCATCCGCAAGACCCAGCGGTCGGCAGCCCGGCCAGCCCAGCGCATTGCCCGGCCGACCGGCCGAAAGATCCAGCGATGTCCTGCGCTGGCGCTCCACATGCCCGCCTGCCAAACAGGCAAGAGCAGCCATCGGTACGCCGAGCGAACTGCCCATGCCACCACGAGCCCGATCGGTCGCACCAGCCACCGGTAGATAACCCGGACAAGCCAGAACGAGCCGACACCAATACGTCGCAGAACCCGGCCCGCGCCACGCCAGCCGACAAGGATCAGGTGACCTAACCCGCCGAGACCCGCGACTACGGCACGAGCCAGCGGGACCAGCACCTTTCGGCGGATCGCATCGCTGAGCCAGGCGATCGCCAACCCGGCCGGGCGGAATAACCAGCGGTGCGCCGCGTGCACCAGCCAGAGAGTCATGAGCCACAGGGGGCGAACGGCCCAGCGCCGAACAGCCAGCAGCAGCCACACGATCGCCCGCCCGACGGGCCGGATCAGCCAGCGGTACGTCGCGCTTACCAACCAGCCGGCGGCCAGACCGATAGGCCGAAGTAGCCAGCGCCAGCAAGCGATCGCCATGAAGGCTGCTACCGCGACGATCGCCCGACCCGATGCGCCCACCAGCCATCGAACCAGACGCCCACCCGGCACAAGCCCCCAGCGCCAGACCCAGGTGAGCGGGCAGACGACGAGATATCGCCAGACCCGGTTCACCGGGCGAACGATCAGGTATCGCCAAGCCGAGGCCAGTGGGCGGACGATCAGATGGCGCCAAACCCAGGCGGCCGGGTTCACGATCAGGTGTCGCCAGGCCCAGGCGGCCGGGTTCACGATCAGGTGCCGCGAGGCCCACGCGAGCGGGTTGGCGATCAGGTGTCGCCAGGCCCACGCGGCCGGGTTCGCGATCAGGTGTCGCCAGGCCCACGCGAGCGGGATGGCGACCAAGTGGTGCCAAGCCCACGTGGTGGGGATGACGACGGCGTGGTGCCAGAGCGAGGCCAGCGGGTTCAGGATCGCGCGGTGCACCAGGCGGCCGGCCAGGCGCGCCCCGTCCCAGAGGAGCCGGAACGGCAGGATCACCATAACGGCGATCACTCGCAACGGCCAACGCAGCCAACTGGGTGCTTCGCGGTGGTCGTCGGCCGGATCTTGTGTCATCAGGCCGACAACGTAGCGTGCGTGGTCAAACGCTGTGCGCTCGCTGAAGCCCGGCCGGTCGCAGTATGGAAGCGATCCACTTTGGTTGCTCGTGGCCACGGTCGAGGGAGCCTTCAGTCGTGGATCGCCCCTGCTCGCCGGGCCCTCGGCACCTTGCTGAGCGCTCCGCGTGCCTGACTGCACCCGGTCACCTTGCCTGTCGGATGAGTGACCGCGACCGGCGAACAGGTAGTTCGATGGGTAACCATTTGGCGCATGAAATACGCGCAGATGGAACGCACTCCGTTCGCCGACCTCGACCGCCAGTCCAGCGAGATGACCGCCATGTTGCTGGCCGCGCTCGAGGCCATGGGTCGCCATCCGGAGATCCGGCGGGTGCGGGACACCGCGATGGACGAGCTGCGTCCGACGCCGGGGGCGCGCCTGCTGGACGCCGGCTCGGGCGGGGGAGATGTGGCCCGCTGGCTGGCCACCAAGGTCGGGCCGACCGGCGAAGTGACCGCCCTCGACTATTCCGCGGCGACCACCGCCGCGGCGATCCAGCGGCACGACGGCACCAACGTCCACTACACGACGGGCGACGTCTCGGCGCTGAACCTTCCGTCGGACAGCGTCGACGGCGTCTGGTGCGAACGCGTCCTGCAACACGTCGACGACGCCGACAAGGCGATCGCCGAACTCATCCGCGTAACCCGCCCCGGCGGCCGGGTCTGCCTGATAGACACCGACTGGGCGTCGCTGGCCTTCGACGGCGTGCCCGGCGCGCTGGCCCGGACCATCGTCGCGGCCATGCACGGACGTCTCACCCCGCGGCAGCTCGACATGGGCCGCACGCTGCGTCGCCGGCTGGTCGACTCGCACCTGGCCGACGTCACCGCAACCCCGGTGACATGTGTCTTCGGGGACCCAGCATCGGCCGCGGTGGTGCTTCCGATGGTCAATCCGCAGGTCCCGGCGGACGCGTGGCCCACGCCCCCGGGCGTACGGGAAGAGTGGTTTTCTTGTGTTGATGCGGCGGGCGCCCGTGGTGATTTCCTCGCCGTGCTGACGATCTGGGTGGTGGCGGGAACCGTCGTCTAGAGCCGTCGCTCCGCGTGCATTCGACGCCGCCGGACTGCTGAGTCGCGCAGTTTCCGTCGCTCCCGAAGTGGCGAGCACGCCAATCAGCTCAGCCATCGACTCGCCGCCAATACTGTCGTTTGCGGTGGTCGCGGACCACGAAGCCCAGCCTGCCGAGCTCGTCGCGCAATTCCTGTTTGTCGCCGTCGTCTCCCGCTTCGACTGCTTTCTGACGCGCGGCGAACACCGCGTTGGCCGACGGCGGCAATTCCGGCAGGTCGGGAACCCACCGGCGGTATGCCTCCGCGTACGGATCCTGGTCGGCCCACGCGATCCCGTAGCCGGCGAAGGCCGATTGCAACCTGTCCCTGCTCAAGTGACATGGCTCGTGGGCCAGCTCCTTGCCGGTGCGGCCGAGCAGGATGAGCTGGTCGCGATCTCGGAAGGCGACCGCGATCTCACCGCGTGGCACCGAACGCCTGGCGCCGGGACGGGTCAGCACTACCTCGGTCGTGGTGATGCGCACGGTCAGCGACTCGCGGTCGACCAGCGCGGCCAGCATGAGGCCCAGGAGGCCGCCGACCGCCAGACCGGTGATGGTCGCGACCTCGTCGGACAGGTCACGGATGAGATGGAACGGGCCGGGCAGCGGCAGCCAGACGAGCACGCCGAGAAGCAGGAGGGCCAGGGCGGCGCCCGCCGCAGGGAGGCAAAGCCAAACCAGCGTGCGGGCCCACCATGGTGTGGGCACGATCGTCGTCTGTTGCAGCACGGCGTCGAGTCTTCGCCGGCCGAGACCCCGGCCGATACCGACCGAAGGCGATTTCCCGTAGACCAAAGTCGACTGCCCGCCGCAGGCCTCCGCCGGTAGCGTCGACGCCGTGATGCGACGACGGACGGCAAGGTCATGGCTGCTGGAGATCTCTCTGGCCGCCCTCGCCATGCTGCTCGGCTTCTTCTTCCTGCACGAGTCGGTGTCGGACGGCACGGCAGCGCCCATTCCGGTCGAGGCCACCGCGGGCGCCCTGTCTTTCCTGGGGCTGGTGTTCTTCCGGCGCAGCCATCCGGTGGCGTTGACCGGGGTGCTGATCCCCGCCGGGATTCTGCTCGGCATGCCGATGGGCGCCACGCCGTTCGCGTTGTTCACCGTCGGCATGCGCCGGCCGGCGCGCGTCACGATCACCCTGACGGTCCTGCACGCCGTCGCGGTCGCGGGCGTCTATTGGGTGGCCCTCGGTGCGACCGGCGCCTACTACGAGGCCGTTGCCTTCCTGGTGCTGCTGCACGTCAGCGTGGCTGCCGTGGCGATGCTGATCCGCTCCCAGCGTCAGCTCGTCAGCTCCTGGGCCGAGCGAGCCAGGCAGGCCGAGGAGGGACAACGGCTGCGGGTCGAGCAGGCCCGGCTGGCCGAGCGGGAGCGGATCGCCCGGGAGATGCACGACGTGCTCGCGCATCGCATCTCGCTGCTTGCGGTGCATGCGGGGGCTTTGGAGGTACGGCGCGACGCCGAACCCGCCGAGCGCGAGGCCGCCGGGGTGATCCGTCAATGCGCGTATGACGCACTGGAAGACCTGCGCGGCGTGATCGGCATGCTGCGCGCGCCCGCGAGCGGTGAGGACGGGGATCGTCCGCAGCCGACGCTCGGGGACGTTCCCACGCTGGTCGAGCAGTCACGCGCGGCCGGTGCGGAGGTGGGCCTGTCGCTGGCCGGTGGCGACGAGGTTCCGGAGCAGGTCGGCCGGCACGCTTATCGGATCGTTCAGGAGGCCTTGACCAATGCGCGAAAGCACGCGCCCGGCGCGCCAGTACGGGTGGAGATCAGCACATGCGCGACCGAGGGGCTGACGGTGCAGATCGACAACGCGCTGGCGCCGGGCGGCTCGATGCCGGGAGCGGGGACAGGGCTGGCGGGGTTGCACGAGCGGGTGCAACTGGTCGGGGGACGCCTCGAACACGGCCCGACGCCGGCCGGCGAGTTCCACGTGAAGGCCTGGCTGCCGTGGCACGCGTGAGTCCCGCCGGGCGCGGCGAAGATGTGCACAGCCGGGGCCCCCGCGGCGGGACGCGCCGCGCATCGAGCGTGCCGCGGACGCCCCAGGTGCGAGCCGGCAGCATCCGTAGCGCCGATGCCGGTGCCGGTCCCGGTCCCGGTAGGGGAGTGGGCGTCGGCGTCGAGCGGCCGACGGATGACGCCCCGACCGTTTGGCGCGGAGCTCCGACGCCCGCCAGTGCGGCAATGGGCGGCACCGGTCGGTCCATCGGGTTCGGCGAGAGCGTGGTGGCTGCCGCCGGACGTGCGGACGACCGGGGTGTGGGCGGCCGCGGTAGCGAACGGGAAGACGACGCGATGACCGGGGCCGGTTGGGCGGCGGCCGCGAATGCGGTGGCGGCGGCTGGGCTCGCCGACGAGGACGACCCTTTCCTGAGCGAGCAGAGGCCGGTGCGGGTGCTGCTTGTTGACGACGACGCGCTCGTACGGTCGGGGCTGTCGATGATGCTGGGGGCGTTCGACGGGATCGAGGTTGTGGGGGTGGCGTCCGACGGGGCCGAGGTGGCTGCGGCGGTCAACACCTATCGACCCGACGTGGTGCTGATGGACATCCGGATGCCGGGTGTCGACGGGCTCACCGCTACCGCCTCCCTGCGGGCGCGGCGGGACGCGCCGGAGGTCATCGTGCTCACGACGTTCGACACGGACGAGCACGTGATGCGGGCATTGCGATCGGGGGCCAGCGGCTTCCTGCTGAAGCACACGCCGCCGGGGGAGATCGCGCGAGCCATCTGCCGGGTGGCGGCGGGCGAGCCCATGATGTCGCCCGAGGTGCTGCGCAAGATAATCGGATTCGTCGCCGATCTCGGGGCGAAGCCGGAGCGGGATCGGGCGCGGGAGACGCTGAAGACGCTCAGCCCCGGCGAGCATCAGGTGGCCATGCTGATCGCGGAGGGGAGGACGAACCAAGACATCGCGGCCGAATTACTGATGAGCACGGCGACGGTGAAGGCATACGTGTCGCGGATCTTCACCAAGTTGGGCCTGACGAACCGCGTGCAGATCGCCTTGCTGGTTCACGACGCCCGCTGACGCGGGCGCCCGGAGGGCGGGCGGCCCCCGGGTGGGGAGCCGCGGCGGGGAGCCGGGGCGGCCCGTGCCGAGATGCAGGCGGGCGGGAGCCTGGTCCACCGGGAGCCTGGGGCCCTGGATGACAACGTCGGCGGTGGTGCCGGACGGTGTGGGGCGGTGCCGGGCGGTGCGGGGCGGTGCTCTGCGGTGCGATCGTTGCAGGCCGGTGTGGAGCGGTGCGAGCGTTGCAGGCCGGTGTGGAGCGGTGCGGGCCGGTGCCGGGCGTTGCGGGGCGGTGCGGGGCGGTGGCTGTGACCGTGGCAGCGCGCAGGCGCCCGCTGCCGACGCGCTGCCCGTCAGGCGGCGGGGCGCCTGACGGGTACGGGTCGGATCAGGCGCTGGTGGGGACCATGCGGGCCAGCAGCTCGTCCAGCGCGACGCTGGCGAAACCCACCCTTACGTCGCTTGCGCCGTACGGCAGCCAGAAACGGCCGTCGTGGACCAGGCCGCCGCAGGAGTAGACGACGTTCGGGACGTAGCCCTCGCGCTCGGTCTCGTCCGGGTCCAGCAAGCCCTGGGGGAGGTCGGCGATCACGCGCTCCGGGTTCTCCAGGTCGAGCAGCATGGCGCCGATCGCGTACCTGCGCATCGGGCCCACGCCGTGCGTCAGGACCAGCCAGCCGGCCTCGGTCTCGATCGGGGAGCCGCAGTTGCCCACCTGGATGAGGTCCCAGCCCCGGTTCGGGGTCAGCAGCGGGACGGCCGCCTGCCAGCGGTGCTGGTCGTCGCGGGCGCTCAAGCCCAAGGTCTCGCCGTCGGAGCGGCACAGGGCCAGCTTCCGGCCGCCGATGTAGCGCGGGAACAGCGCCATGCCCTTGTTACGGGCGGCCGGGCCGTGCAGCGACACGACCTCGAAGTGGCGCAGGTCCCGGGAGAAGATGACCCGGCCCGAGATGTGGCGGCCGTCGTAGGCGGTGTACGTCGCCTGGTACACGTGCCGGCCGTCCGGGTCGCGGACCTGCACGAAGCGGGCGTCCTCCATGCCGTTGCTCTCCGCGGGAGTCGCCGGCCACAGCACGCGCTGATGCAACGGCACCGCGCACGGAAAGCTCACCGCGTAGTCGCCCGCGACGATGTGCCTGATCCGGTCCAGCGTCGCCTGCGTCGTCGGGCGCGCCAGCAGCTCGGCGGGCACGTGGCCGATGACGTCCTCGAACTCCTCGTCCGTGTAGCGCTCCGGCAGGGCCGACACGACGTACGCGGAGGCCTCGTTGTCGATCTCCTCGTCGATCATCGCGGCCCGGAGCTGGTTCTTCCAGTGCTGAGCGCCCACCCGCTGGCCGATCATCAGCGGCCCGCCGCGGTCCTCGAGCCGGATCCGGTCGCCGGGGCCGAGCACCGCCGAGCAGAAGCCGATCGACGAGATGTGGCCCTCGCCGATCTGGCGCAGGCTGATCGCCGTGCGCAGCTCACCCGGCTCCAGCCCGCTCTGATCCGGATGCGGCACCATCGACGGGTTGCACAACGCCGCCGCCTCGACCGCGAACTCGTGACTGAAGTACGCCCCGATCAGCGTGCGCGCCGCCGGTGACAGCTCCACCGACGCCGGCACCCGGTGCTGAACCAGCTCGTAGTGATGCTGGAACACACCGGTCAGATCGTGATGCCGCCCGGCGAACCGTGCCAGCACGTCGTCCAGCAGCCGGCCGATCTCCTCCTCGTCGAGGCGCAGGATGCGTTCGATCAGGCTGGACGCCCGGTTCTGCACGAGCTGAGCGTCCTCACCCGGCACAAACAGCTTGATCACCACGCGCCGGCCGTCCGGCTGCATGACGATCTCGTGGCGGGTCAGCGACAGCTGGGTGGACGAGGAATTCATGACTGCGGTCACGCTAAGCCGCCTGACGGTCGGGTCGCGCTCCGGGTCGCCAGCGTGCGGGCGTGCTGCAGCGTGGAGACCAGCGCGAGGGTGGATTCGGCTCCTTGATTCACATTAGGGCCTTCCGCCATCAATCCGTCATAACATCCACCGGTTAGAGGGTCGTACATGACGGTCTGCCGGTCGTTGTCCCCGAGGAACCACGCGATCGCCCGGAACAGCTCCGCGTCCCAGCGGTCGTCCCCGGTCACCGCCGCCGCGGTGGCGCAGGCGTCCGCCATCGCCGCGGCCTCGATCGGCTGCTGATCAAACCGATGCTTGGGTACGCCGTCATGCCAGCCCCCGACCGCGACGGTGGACAGGTGACCATCGTTGAGCTGCTCACGGCACAGCCATGCCAACATGCGCAGCCCGGTGTCGAGCAACGGCTCGTCACCGAGCAGGTCACCGGCCGCGATCAGCACCTCGGGCAGCGCCGGGTTCGCGTAGGTCAGCGACGGCTCCGGCCAGAACCACGACCCGGACCCGGACGGCAGACCGATCACGGTTGCGGCATCCGCCAGCAGTGCGGACGCCGCGTCACATCCTGGATCGCCGCGCAGCACCTCGGCGGCGCCCAGCCCGGCGAACGCCATCGCCCGCGGCCACGACGACCGGCCCCGGGCACCGATGAGGAACGCGTTCAGCGCTTCGCGACGGATCCACGGGACTGTCGAACGAGTCGCCGCGGTGCCCAGCCCCCACAGCGCCCGGCCCCACCAGTCGCCGAAGCTCGGCTCGTCCTGCCAGACACGGTCGTAGGAGAGCCGGTTGCGGAACCCGCCGTCCGGCCCCTGCGCGTGCGTGAGGAAGGCCAGGTACCGCTCGGCGAGCCCGACCACCAGCGCGGTCGGGCGCGGTTCCCGGCTCGCCACGAGCAGGCCCCGGGACACGTCGTCGACGCAGTAACCGTGCTCGCGCCGCACGATGGCGTTGCGCGCGTGCTCCAGCAGCCCGGTGTCGTCGGACAGCCGAGCGACGTGGCTCCAGTCCGGTGGCGGCGCGTCAGCGAGCTGGATCGGCGGCGGCACCAGCCGCAGGCCGACGCTCATGCGGGTACGGACGCCGCGACCGGCGTGCGGGCGGTGAGCAGCCGGGCGGCCAGAGCCTGGTACCGGGCGGCCACCGCGGGCCAGCGCAGGGTCGGTCCGCCGGTCAGGCCGCTCAGGTGTCCGGCCGGCCGGGGCTGGGCGAGCACATGCCGCACCGCCGCGGCCATCGCCGGCGGGTCCTGATGCGGCACCAGCAGGCCGGGACCGTCGGCGAGCAGCTCCACCGCGTGCGGGAACTCCGTCGCCACCACCGGCACCCCGGCGCCGACCGCCTCGATCAGCACACCCGAGGTGACCTGCTCGGTCGAGTCGTACGGCAGCACCACCACGTCGGCCGAGCGGATCAGCCGGGACAGCTCCGCCTCATCGAGGTAGCGGTCCTCCCAGCGGACCGCGTCGGCGATCCCGAGCGACGAGGCCAGCTCGATCAGCGAGTTCCGGTAGACGTCGCCGAACTGCTCCAGGACCTTGGGGTGCGTACGGCCGGCGACCGTGTACAGCGGCATCGGGTCGAGATCGTCGAGCAGTGCCAGGGACCGCAGCGCCCATTCGATGCCCTTGCCGGGGCCGAGCAGTCCCCAGGTCAGCAGGTTCGGCCGGTCGTGGTTCTCGCGAGGGGCGCTGGTGTGGCTGCCGGCACCGTGCGGGATGACCGAAATCTTCCGGGGGTCCACGGCGTACCCGGAAATAAGCCTCTGTTTCGCCGTGTCGGTCATCGTGACCAGCGCGTCCGCGGTGTCGGCGATGCGTTCGAGGACGCGGCGCTGCAGCGGGTCGGGGCTGCTGAGCACCGTGTGCAGCACGACGATGCTGGGAATCTTGAGGGCCCGGATCAGCGGGAGCACCTCGGCGCCGGCGTCACCGGGGTAGATCCCGTACTCGTGCTGGATGATCGCCGTGTCGAAGCGGTTGAGCGCGTTGGCCGCCCCCTGCCAGCCGCCGGGGGTGTCGGTGTGCCAGGTGTGCACGACGCGGGGGGCGGCCCCGTCGAGCTCGATGCCGCCGCTGACGCTGTCACTCGAGAGCAGCCGGACGACTCCGGAGCCGCCGCCGGTATTCAGATGTGTCGCGAGTGCCGCATTGAATGTCGCCAAACCGCATTGGGTCGGCGGGTAAGTGCTCAAAAAACCGTACGTCGCGGGCATGACATGGCCTTTCTCCGTCAACGGCTGCCTCCCCGCAGCACGACTCAGTGCGCAAACGGCATTGCGCCGACGCCCCGGGAAAATTCGTCGATTAACGCGCAATTCACAATGCGACGTTAACAAGAATCACCTATTCAGCTGACGATTTTTCGGTAAATCGCCAAGTAGTCGTCGACCATGCGGTCGGCGGAGAAGCGTTCCCGGGCGCGGCGAGCGCAGGCGATCCGGTCGATTCCGGCGATCGCGCCCACCGCGGCGACCGCTTCGTCCAGATCATCGACGAGGCGTCCGGTCACGCCCTCGTCGACCACTTCCGGCATGGAGCCTTTCCGGTACGCGACGACGGGCGTCCCGCAGGCCATCGCCTCGACGACACTGAGCCCGAACGGCTCGGCGAACCGGATCGGATGAAGCAGCGCGGCGCCGGCTGCGAGGATCTTGCCGCGCTGCGCCGGCCCGACTGAGCCGAGGTAGACAACGCGGTCGCCGTCGATGTGCGGGGCGACCCGCGACTCGAAGAACTCTTGGTCCTGAACGATGCCGCAGAGGATAAGCCGACGCCCGGCGCGCCGCGCGATCTCGATGGCGAGGTCGGTCCCCTTGTCCGGATGAATACGCCCAAAGCATATTAAATCGTCCGAGGAGACGTCGTGATCGGCGGCGGCCGCAGCAGCGGGCTGAGGCGAGGGAGAAGGCTGATCTGAGGCGGGTCCGCGGGGCGCGAGAGAGGTGGGGCCGGGCGCCGACGGCGACGGGGTGGCAGGGGAGGGCGGCGCCGGGAACGGTAGTGCGGACAGGTCTATGCCGTGGTGGATGGTGGCGATGTACGAGAGCTCCGGGGAACGGTCGCTGTCGGAGATCGACACGAAGTGGGAGGAGGCACGGGCGTACGCGGGAAGGATGTTCGGCCCGCTGAAGCCGTGCACCGTGGTCAGCATCGGCGCCGCGCAGTGCTGGGAGAACGCCAGCGGCAACCAGTCCAGGTGGTTGTGCACCAGGTCGAACTCGCCCGATCGGCGCAGCGCGTGGCTGACGTGCAGAGCCTCCCAGACACGGCCGTCCAGGGCGGGCGTCTCCTCGTACCCGCTGGGGCTGACCCCGTCGAGCGAGGCCGACGTGACCGAGTCGAGCGTCGCGAACAGCGTCACGTCCACGCCCCGCGCGGTCAGCCCCTCGGCGAGCAGGCTCGTGATCAGTTCCCACGGCCCGTAGTGCAACGGCGGCGTGCGCCAGGCGATCGGCCCCAGCAAGGCTACTTTCATGACAAAAGTATGCCGAGCGGTCGGCACCGGCGTTCTGTGTTAGAGAAGACGCATGACGGATCTCTGGTGGAAAAGCGCGGTTGTTTACCAGATCTATCCGCGCAGCTTCGCCGACGCCGACGGCGACGGCATGGGCGACCTGCGCGGCATCATCGACCACCTCGACCACCTGGCAGGTCTCGGCGTCGACGTGATCTGGCTGTCGCCGATCTACACCTCACCGCAGGACGACAACGGCTACGACATCAGCGACTACCAGAACATCGACCCGGTCTTCGGCAACCTGGAGATCTTCGACGAGCTGCTCCACGCCGTACACAGCCGGGGTATGAAATTGATCATGGATCTGGTGGTGAACCACAGCTCGGACGAGCACCCGTGGTTCCAGGAGAGCCGGTCCGCGCGAGACAGCCCCAAGCGCGACTGGTACTGGTGGCGTCCGGCGCGCGAGGGCATGGAACCCGGCGCGCCCGGCGCCGAGCCGACCAACTGGGGCTCGGTCTTCGGCGGCCCGGCCTGGGAGTTCGACGAGAAGACCGGCGAGTACTACCTGCATCTGTTCTCCACCAAGCAGCCGGACCTGAACTGGGAGAACCCGGAGGTGCGCGAGGCGGTCTACGAGATGATGCGCTGGTGGCTGGACCGGGGCGTGGACGGCTTCCGGATGGACGTCATCAACATGATCTCCAAGGACGTCTCGCTGCCGGACGGCTTCGTCAAGGCCGGCGCCGCGTACGGGGACGGGTCGGCCGCCTACATCAACGGCCCGCGCAACCACGAGTTCCTGCACGAGATGTACGAGAAGGTCTTCGCCGGCCGGTCGGAGCTGCTCACCGTCGGCGAGATGCCCGGCGTGACGGTCGACGAGGCGATCCGCTTCACCGACCAGGCGCGCCAGGAGGTCGACATGGTCTTCCAGTTCGACCACGTCTGGGCCGACCGCGGCGACGATCCGTGGTTGCTGGTGCCGTTGCAGCTCACCCACCTGAAGGGCATCTTCGGACGCTGGCAGGCGGGCCTCGCCAAGGTCGGCTGGAACAGTCTGTACTGGAACAACCACGACCAGCCGAGAGCGGTTTCCCGGTACGGCGACGACAGCCCCGAGTTCCGCGACGCCTCCGCCAAGATGCTCGCCACCGTCCTGCACCTGCATCGCGGCACGCCCTACGTATACCAGGGCGAAGAGCTCGGCATGACCAACTACCCGTTCGGCTCGATCGACGAGTTCCGCGACATCGAGGCGCTGGGGCAGTACGCGCAGGCGATCCAGCACGAGGGACGGACCGCCGAGGAGGTGCTGACCGTCCTGCGGGCCCGGGGCCGGGACAACGCGCGCACGCCGGTGCAGTGGGACGCCTCGACCCACGCCGGTTTCACCACCGGCACCCCGTGGCTCGCGGTCAACCCGAACTATCGCCAGGTCAACGCGGCCGCGCAGCGCGACGACCCGGACTCGGTCTACCACTATTACCGGCGGCTGATCGAGCTGCGGCACACCGAGCCCGCGGTCGTCGACGGCGATTTCACCATGCTGTTGCCGCACGACGAGCGCCTCTACGCGTTCACCCGCCGCCTCGACGACACGGAACTGCTGGTCATCGGCAACTTCACGGCCGATTCCGTACGGGCGGAGATCGACGACGCCGCCGCGTGGTCCACCGCCGAGGTCGTCCTGACGAACCTCGCGACGCCGCCGGTCGATCTCACCCTTGCACCGTGGCAGGCCGTCATCTACCGGCGCAGCCGCTAGGAGACGGTCAGGACCAGTTCCGACGTGTGCCGGATGGTCGTCTCGGTGGCGACCATCCGGGTCGCCGGACCGGGCGGCTCACCGGTGCCGTAATTGCGCAGGTAGCGCGGGTGAGCCCCGCCGGCCACCAGCAGCCGCAGGCGATGGCCGGGCCGGAACCGGTGGGCGGCGTGGCTCATCCGCACCACGGTCCGGCCGTCCTCGATCCGCGCCAGCCCGTCGCAGATGTTGATCGACTTGCCGTCCGGGCCGACGTCGCAGAGCCGGGCGAACAGATCGCCGCTCGCGGCTGTGGTGGTCGCGTCGAACGCCGCGTGCACCGGGCCCATCACCTCGATCACGCGGGTCAGCGGCTCGCTGGTGAAGAGCACGACGTCCGCACGTTTCTCGAGGGGAGCGTTGTCGACCTGCCCCTGGGTCTTCGACTGCAGCGGCCCGCCGATCGACGGTGTCGGATCATGGGGGTCGTAGCGGAAGGTGGTGTGGCCGTCCCCCTGCCCTCGGTGGAGTTTTCCTTCGGACAGGTTCCACTTCTCCTCCCGTACGCCCGGAGGCGGCCACGAAGGAAGATCGCGCCACTCGCCCGGACCGCCGACGTGGACGCGCACGCGGTAGGCCGGCGGTTCGCCCCGCAGCCGTCGCATGGTCTGCGCGAAGATCTCCTCCCAGCCGTCCTCGAGCGACGACGTGTGCGTCCACGGCCCGATCAGCAGGTCCGTGCCCTCCGGCAGCCGGTTGAACTGCTCGATGACCTGCGCCGTCTCGAGATCCCACCAGCCGGTGCAGAGGCTGACCGGCACGTCCAGCCGGTCGGCGACGTGGGTCAGCGAGCCCTCGGTCCAGAACTCGGGCTCCGGGTGGGCGAGCCACTCCTCGAACGCCGGCCGCCGTCCCCCGAAGATCGACGGATAGCTGTCGAGGAGCGGCACGCGGGCGATCGCGCGCTGGAACGTGCGCTGCATCCGGATCATCGCCCACAGGTAGTCCTTGGTGGTCCTGGCCTGGCCGAACAGACTGAGCCCGCCGACCAGCGACCGCTCCAGCCGGAAAGCGCCGCCGCCCCACCAGAACTCGTGCAGATCGGTCATGCCGACCTGGATCACGGCGCCGCGCCACTCCGGCGGCGGATCGACGCCCAGGGCCCACTGCGTGTACGCCATGTAGCTGGCGCCGACCGTGTAGAGCTCCCCGGTGAACCACTCCTGCTTGCGCACCCACTCGACCGCCGCCTGCCCGTCCGGCGCCTCGTTGCGCCAGGTGTGGAACTGGCCCCCGGACCCGCCGGTGCCGCGGCTGCTCTGCAGCAGCACGTGGAATCCCTGCTCGGCGATCAGCACGCCGTACAGGTAGTTCCACGGGAAGCCGCTGCGCACGTACGGCGCGCGCAGCAGCACGGTCGGGCACGGCTCGTCGGTCAGCGGAGCGTAATGGTCGGTGAGCAGAGGACTGCCGTCCGCGGCGGGCACCGGCACCGCCGTCTCGCGCCGGACGTCGTACCGTGCGGACGGTCCCTTGCGCGACCGTCGTCTCAGCAACTGGAGGAACAGCGGCAGCTTGTCCATGCCAAACCCCTTTCCCGTACGCCGTACCAAAAATACTAGCAGGAGGTTTCCATGGCTCGCGGACGCCCGCCGGCGCACACCCGGGAGCAGGTCGTCGAGGCCGCGATCCGGCTCGCCGACGCCGAAGGCCTGGCCGCGGTGACCATGCGCCGGATCGCGACCGAGATCGGCGCCGGCGCGATGTCGCTGTACACGTACGTGCCGGACAAGGACCGCCTGCTCGACCTGATGGTGGACCGGGTGGGCGCGGACGCCCCGCCGGTCGCGTTGACCGGGGACTGGCGGGCGGACATGGTCGCGCTGGCCGGCTCCCAGCGGTCGTTGATGCTGGCGCACCCGTGGTTGCCGGCGGCGCTGCCCAACCGGCGCCTGACCGGCCGCAACACCCTGGCGTACCTGGACCTGGGTCTGGCGGCGCTGGCCCCGACCGGGCTCGACGGCCCGACCCGCATGGAGGTGCTCGCCTTGGTGACGGGTTTCGTGGCGACCTACGTGACCGGCGAGCTGAGCCCGCAGCAGCCCACGTCGGAGCAGGTCGCCCAGCTGACGACCGCGGTGGCGAGCGGCGACTTCCCGCACGTGGCGGCGGTGCTCGCCGAGGGCGGCCCGGCCCGGGACCCGAGCTTCACCCGGATTGCCACCTGGATGATCACCGGCCTGATAGACCAGGCCCGGCAGGCAGCCGGCGAACCGCGACGTTGACCGGTGCATGACCTCTGGATCGGCGGCGGAGGCCGATCGTGACCCTCGCGGGCGTGTGAGAACGGCTCGGACCAGGTTTCGCATTTTCGGGACGTGAAGGACTTTTCACGGCAGGGTGGCACGTGCCGACCAAATGCGGACCACGGGGGTTCATGTGCACCGGAATCGGGCTTCGCGTCAGCTCGCCGCCGCCACGCTCGCGCTCGTTCTGGCCGGTGGCGAACCGGCGGCCGGAGCGCCACCCACCGACCGCGCTCTGGCCGGCGAACCGGCCGCCGGAGCGCCGCCGACGGTCGTCGCGCCACAGCTGCAGACGGTCGGGCTGGGCAAGGCGCGCGCGACGGCGCCGTTCAGCCTGGTCGGGGTCACCTGGAGCGACCCGCGCGCCCGACTCGACGGGATCGTCCAGGTGCGGACCCGGTCGACCGGGTCGGGACGCTGGAGCGCCTGGCAGAACCTCGAGGCCGACGGCGGCGGACCGGGCACGCGGGGCTCGTCCGATCCGCTCTGGGTGGGCGATGCGGACGCGGTCGAGTCGCGGATCATCGGGGCCCGCCGGGGCCTGCCCGGCGGCGTGCGGGTCGACCTGATCAACCCGGACGCCCCCGGCCCGGCGATCGCCCGGCGGAGGGCGGAGCCGGTATCGACGGGCGCCGAGCGGCAGGCGCCGGGAGGGGCGCGGCGCGCGGTGGTGCCGCTGCCCGCCCGGCCCGTGCCGCGGATGGTGACCCGGGCCGGATGGGGGGCCAACGAGTCGATCGTGAAGGACTCGCCCGAGTACACCGGGCCGATCGACGTCTTCTTCGTGCACCACACGGCCTCCGGGAACGGCTACAGCTGCGCGCAGTCGCCGGGCATCGTCCGCGGCATCCAGGCCTACCAGGTCCGCAGCCGGGGCTGGGACGACATCGGCTACAACTTCCTGATCGACAAGTGCGGCACGATCTTCGAAGGGCGGGCCGGCGGGGTCGGCCGGTCCGTGCTGGGCGCGCACACACTCGGGTTCAACGCGAACGCCAGCGCCATCGCGGTGATCGGCAACTACGACGCGATCGGGGTGTCGAGGACGGTCCGGACCTCGATCGCCGCCGTGGCCGCCTACAAGCTGGGGGCGTACGGACACGCGCCGAACGGCCGTGTCGTGCTCACCTCCGGAGGCAGCGACCGGTTCGCGAAGGGACAGCGGGTCGTGCTGAACCGCATCTCCGGGCATCGCGACACCGGCCGCACCGAGTGCCCGGGCACCTCCCTCTACGCGCAGCTGCCGGCGATCCGGGCGATCGCCGGGGCGGGACCGATCGGCTTCCGGCTCACCCGGGTGCTGGGGAGCCGGCGGTACGGGCGGCTGCTGTTCAGCAAGGGCCTGATCAAGCCGCTGTGGACCGTCGGCACGCCGAGCGCGTTGATCGACCGGTTCGAGGTCTGGGTCGACGGCACGTTGCGGCTCGCCACCCCCGGCGGTCACCGGACGGCGGCATTGCGGTTGTCCCCGGGCGGGCACACCGTGACGGTCCGGGCGTTGCACCTGTCCGGGCGCTCGACGACCTCGACGGTCAAGGTGGTGTCGGATCCGAACGCGCCGGTGTTCACCACCTCGCCGGACGTGGTGCTGCGCCCCGGTTCCCTGAACGGGACCGTGCCGATCCGGTTGACCTGGGCGGCCTCGGACGTCAACGGCCTGTCCTCGGTCGGGCTGGTGCGGCCCACCGCGGTCGACCTGGGCACGACGGCGACCGGCCGCAACGGCACCGTCCCGCCCGCGGTGCCGACCACGTTCGTGCTGCGCGCGGTCGACCGGTCCGGCAACGCCGTGAACGCGTCGGTGACGCGGACGCCCATGGTCGTCGTGGAGGGCGCGGCGCAGCGGGCGGGCCGGTGGCGGGTGCTGCGCAACCCGGCATATCTCGGCGGCGCCGCCCTCGGCGCGACCACGGCCGGCGCGTCGGCGACGTGGACCTTCACCGGGCGATCGGCGGCGCTGGCGGTGGGCCGGGGCGCGCAGAGCGGTTCGGTGCGCGTCTCGGTCGACGGCCGGGACCAGGGCGTCGTCGATCTGCGGTCGCCGGCGACGCTCTACCGGCAGGCGGTCTGGTCACGCTCCTGGGCCACGAGCGGGACCCACACCGTACGGGTGGAGGTCGCTACGCCCGGCGTGGTGCTGGACGGACTGATCTTCCTGAAATAACTGACAGAAGGTGTCAGCCTTCCCGGGAAGGATCGTCGTCATGACGGGATTCGCGAGACTGGCAATGATCAACCTGGACGCGCAGGATCCGGCGGCCCTGGCCCGGTTCTACGCCGCGGTGCTCGGCTGGGACGTGCTGCACAGTGAGGACGCCTACGCCATGATCGGCGACGGCTCCACCAGCATCGGCTTCGGCCAGGTGCCCGGCTACTCGGCGCCGGGCTGGCCGCAGGAGACCGCTCCGAAGCGCTACCACCTCGACTTCTACGTCGACGATCTGGACAAGGCCGAGTCCGAGGCGCTGGCCCTGGGCGCCACCAAGCCCTCGGAGCAGCCGTCGCCGGACCGCTGGCGGGTGCTGCTCGACCCGGGCGGCCACCCCTTCGACATCTGCCTGAAGAGCTGATCACTTGAGGTGGTAGAACCGCCAGAAGTCGTTGGGGATCGGCAGGACCGACGGGGAGTCGAAGCCCGCGCTGCGCGCCCAGCTCATCAGGGTCGGGGCGCGCAGCACCGTGCCGTTGGCGATGACCGGGTTCTCCGCCCTGGTCGCCGGTAGGCAGTGCAGCACGCTGAACGCGTACTGCATGCGCTCGATCTCGCCGGCGGGGGCGGTGAACTCGTCCTCGACGCGCTCGTCGCCGATGAAGACGCTCCCGGTCGGGGTCAGTCGAGCGTGCGCGTTCTTCAGGACCCCGACCGGGTCGCCCATGTCGTGCAGCGCCTCGAAGATGGTGATCAGGTCGTAGTCGCCGGTCACCCTCGCCGCGTCGGTCACCTCGAAGGACACGCGGTCGGTCACGCCGGCGGACGCGGCGGCGGTGCGAGCCTCGGAGATCGACGACTCGTCCAGGTCGATGCCGGTGACCGTGATCGGCGGATACGCCAGGGCCATCGCGATGGTGGACTGGCCGGTGCCGCACCCCAGGTCCAGCACCCGGGCGGGCGGCGTCGCCCGCAGGCGAGACTCGATCTCCGGTACGGCCGGCAGCCATTGCGTGGTGAGCAGATGCGCGAACATCGGGCGGTTGAAGGCGGCGATCCCGTGCCGGATGTACCGGCCGTAGTCCGCGTACGGGATGCCCTCGCCCGAGCGGAAGGCCTCGACCACGCGCGGAGTGACCAGGCCCAGCCCCACCGCGAACTCGCCGGCCGTGCCGAGATAGTCCGGCCCGCCCTCGTCCAGCAGGACCTCCGCCACGCCGTCGGCCAGCGCGAACACGCCGTCGTCGGCACGCAGGAAACCCGCGGCGGCCTGTTGTTCGAGCCATTCGCGGGCGTATCGTTCGTCGATCCCGGTCGCCTCGGCCAGTCCCGAGGCGGTTCCGGGCTTGTCGCGCAGGGCGGCGTAGAGGCCGAGATCCCGGCCCACTTCGACGGTGAACAGTTCGGCGGCGCCGATCAAGGCGGTCAGCAGGCGCCCGGCCAGTGCTTGTGCGTCAGTCGTCATGCGACCACCATGCGCCCGTTCGCCCTTGACTTGAACCGCGCTTCAGCTTGCAAAGTCACCCCATGAGAGCTGCCGTGTTCGACCGCTTCGGACCCCCCGACGTCCTCCGGCTCGCCGAGTTGCCCGATCCCGGACCGAAGCCCGGTGAGGTACGCGTCCGGGTGCGCGCCGCCGGGGTGCAGCCCTTCGACGTGGCGGTGCGGCGCGGGACGATGCCCTGGGTCAAGGCCACGTTCCCGCAGACGATCGGGCAGGAGTACGCCGGGGTGATCGACGAGCTGGGGCCGGGCGCCGAGGGACACGGCCTGGCGGTCGGGGACGCGGTGCTCGGCTCGACGATGCTGAACGGGCAGGCGTCGATGGTGTGTGTGGCGGCGGAGAACGCCGTACGCAAGCCGGATGGTCTGGATTTCCCGGCCGCGGCGGGGCTGGTGGCGGCGTCGCAGACGGCCGGCGGGGCGCTGCGGGAACTCGGGGTGGGGCCGGGGGACGTGCTGGTGGTGCATGCGGCGGCCGGCAGTGTCGGCACGGTGGCGGTGCAGCTGGCGCGGCTCGCGGGCGCGACAGTGATCGGGACCGCGAGCCCGGCCAACCATGACTACCTGCGGGAACTCGGGGCGATCCCGGTCGCGTACGGGGCTGGGCTCGTGGACGCCGTACGCGGTGTTGCCCCGTCGCCGCCGACGGTGGCCCTGGACGCGATCGGCGGCGCCGCCATCGGGCAGTCGGTGGAGCTCGGCATCCCGGCCGGCCGGATCGGCACGATCGTCGACGACCGGACCGCGGCCGCGCACGGGACCCGCGTGGTCCGCGCCGGCCGCAGCCCGCAGCGACTCGCCGAGGTCGTCGAGCTGGCCGCGCGCGGCGTGGTGACCATGCCGATCCGGGCGTATCCGCTGGCCGACGTGGTGGCCGCGCACGCGGCGGTCGAGTCGGGCCACGGGCGCGGGAAGGTCGTGCTCATCGTCGGACCCTGAGCCTCACGTCCGCGCGTCGACGAAGAGCTGCAGGCCGTCGAGCAGGCGGGCCAGCCCGAACTCGAAGAGCTGATCGAGGCTGAAGTCGAAGCCGCCGGTGGTCAGCTCGTGGAAGCGCGGCAGCCGGCCGCCGTCCATGAGCTGCAGGAACGCCGCCGTCTGCGTCTCCATCCACTGATCGTTGGTCAGCCCGCTCTCCTGGACGGCGGCCGCCTCCGGTTCCAGGGCGCTGGCGATGCCGCGGACGAAGCTGAAGAAGAGGATCTGGATGTACATGCGTTCACCCATGGTGAGCGCGGTGCCGTCGAACGCGGCCATCACCCACTCGCTGAGGCGCATGGCGTTGGGCGCGAGCTGCGGCCGGGTGATCGACATCGTCGGCCCCAGCCACGGGTGACGCTGGAACAGCGCCCACTCCAGCCGGGCGCACAGCTGCAGGCTGCGCCGCCAGTCGGCGTTCGGTTCCGGCGGTACCCGGATGTCGTCGAACGCCGCGTCGATCATCGCGTGGATGAGATGGTCGCGGCTCGGCACGTGCCGGTACAGCGACATCGTCGCCACTCCCAGCGTGGCCGCGATGCGGCGCATGGTCAGCTCGGCCACGCCCTCGCTGTCGGCGATCGTGATGGCGGTGCGGACGATGCGGTCGAGGGTGAGCTCATGCTCGTGGCGCGGGGCCGGGCCGGCCACCACCGTGCCGACGCCGGGGCGGCCGATGGTCAGGCCCTCCTCGCGCAGGGCGGCGTGCGCCTTGATCGCGGTGGCGATGGCGACGCCCCACTCCTTGGTGATCGCGCGGGCCGACGGGATGCGGTCGCCGGGCCGCAGGTCGCCGGCCTCGATGCGGGCGCGGACCTCCGCCACGATCCGCTTGTAGGGCGGTGTCTCCTCGGCCACGGTTCCTACCGTACTAGTACACCAGGCGCCTTCGACGTCACCGTACTAGTGCAGTTTGCGCGCTGCTAGAACGCGTTCCTACGCTCCCTAGTACGTCGATGTACAACGTACGCGAAGGGGAATCGAGATGCGTGTTCTGATCTCCGGTGGCGGGATCGCAGGCCCGGCGCTGGCCTACTGGCTCGGTCGGGCGGGCGCCGACGTCACCGTCGTCGAGCGGGCGCCGGGACCGCGTCCGGGCGGTCACGCCGTCGACGTCCGCGGGGTGGCCCGCGACGTGGTCGAGGCGATGGGCCTGATGCCGGCCGTGCTGGCCGGCCGGGTCGACGAGCGCGGCTGGGTGATGGTCGACTCCCGCGGGCGGCACCTGGCGTCGATGCCGGCCACCCTGTTCGGCGGCGAGGGCATCGTCGCCGAGATCGAGATCTCCCGCGGCGACCTCGCGCGGATCCTGTTCGAGGCGACCACCGGCGCGGCCTATCGGTTCGCCGACCGGATCGTCGAACTGGACCAGGACGACTCGGGCGTCTCGGTGCGCTTCGCCTCCGGTGACCGCGGCCGTTTCGACATCGTGGTCGGCGCCGACGGCGTCCGCTCGGCGGTCCGGCGGCTGGCCTTCGGCCCGGACGCGTCGTACGTCCGGCATCTGGGCGCCTACACGTCGTACTTCACCGTCCCCGACCCGGGCGACCTGGACAACTGGTTCCAGATGTACAACGCTCCCGGCGGCCGGGTGGCCGGGCTCCGGCCCGAGCGCGGCGGGACGGCCAAGGCGAGTCTCAGCTTCCGCGGCGTGCTGCCGGACGACGAGCGGCTGGACCGCCCCGCGCAGATGCGTCTGCTCGCCGAGCGCCTGGCCGGGGCCGGGTGGAAGGTGCCGTCGCTGCTCGCGGCCATGCCGGACGCCCCGGACTTCTACTTCGACGCGATCACCGCGGTGCGGGTGCCACGCTGGCACCGGGGCCGGGTGGTGCTGCTGGGCGACGCCGGCTACTGCGGCTCCCCGCTGGCCGGGATGGGCACGAGCATGAGCCTGGTCGGCGCGTACGTCCTGGCCGGCGAACTCGCCACCGGGCTCGGGCCGGCCGCGGCCTTCGCCGAGTACCAGACGCGGATGGCGGCGTACGTCCAGGACGGCTCCCGGCTGCCCCCGGGCGGAGTCGCCGCGTTCGCCCCGAAATCCGCTTTCATGATCAAGATGCGCGCGCTGTCGATGCGGTCGATGACCCACCGGCCGATGAAGAGCCTGCTGGAGAAGCAGTTCAGCAAGGCGGACGCGATAACTCTGAAGCCGTACGCGCCGACTTCCACCCACCCCTGACCCGCTCGTGGCGGGCGGGACGTCGCTACGGTTAGCGGCGTGTCTGGAATCCCGTGGTGGGGGCTGCCCCTCATCGCCGCCGTGTTCGCCCTGGCCGGAGCCGCCGCGACGCTGTTGCTCGGTGCCCGCAACGACTACCTGAGCAGCCGCCGCAAGCGCACCCGTCGGTGGTACGAGGAGCGCCGCACCGCGTACGTCCAGCTGCTCGCCGTCTTCGAGCGCGACACGTACCGGTTGCGCGCCGCCTTCGACGCGGGGGACAAGGCGGCGCCCGCCCTCACCTACGTCGACGAGGTGGGACCGGCCCTGATGCTGGTCCGGCTGCTCGCCTCCGGCCCGGTCCGCAGCGCCGCTCTCGCCGTGCACCTGCTGCTGCTGAAGCTGCACGGCGAGATGAACCCGGCCGGCGTCAGCGGGGTCCAGCCGCAGACTCACTTCCGCGAGCTGCTCGCTCAGGTCCCGCTGGTGATGCAGCAGCTCGAGGCGGCCATCCGGGAAGAACTGGAGATTGATCCCACGGCGCCGGCCACCAGCGAAAACGGCGGCCGGTTCGCCAATGTGCGACGCCCGGCACGGTCCGCTGCCCTGGATGGCGGCCGGAACATCGGGCAGGATCTAAGCCGTGAGCGATGAGACCGTTACCCCCGATGCCGTGACCGCCGCCGTCGTGCGCAGCGGGGTCGTGGCGATCCTCCGTGCCCCCACCGCCGACTATTTCGCCGCCGTGGCGACCGTGCTCGCCGAGTCCGGCATCACCGCCATGGAGATCACGCTGACCTCGCGGGGCGCCATCGAGGCGATCGCCGGCCTGCGGCGCCAGCTGCCCGCCAGCGTGGCCATCGGCGCCGGCACCGTGCTGACCCTGGACGACGCGAAGGCGGCCGTCGACGCCGGCGCCTCGTTCCTCGTCTCGCCGGTCCTCGACGTCGAGCTGATCGGCGCCTCCCCGGTGCCGTTCATCCCCGGCACCCGCACGCCGACCGAGATCTACGCGGCGCACCGGGCCGGCGCGCCGCTGGTCAAGCTGTTCCCGGCGGGCAACCTCGGCCCCGGCTTCCTGCGCGACGTGCGCGGGCCGCTGCCGCAGGTCGGCATCATGCCGACCGGCGGGGTCAAGATCGAGGACATCGCGGACTGGCTGTTCGCCGGGGCGAAGGCGGTCGGTGTGGGCAGCCCCCTGATCGGCGACGCGACCACCGGCGGCAGCCTGGAGGCGTTACGGGCCCGCGCCAAGCACGCGATGAGCGCGGTCACGTTCGCCCGCGCATGACGCCGGCCGGCGGCCGTCGCGGCCTGTTCACCTTCGGCGAGACCATGGGCCTGGTCGCCGCGGACGGCATCGGCCCGCTGGCGTACGCGAAGAGCTTCTCCTTCGGCATCGGTGGCGCGGAGAGCAACGTGGCCGTCGGGGTCGCGCGTCTGGGCGGCGAGGCCACCTGGCTGGGCCGTGTCGGCCCGGACGCGACCGGCGCCCTCATCGCGCAGCGTCTCGCCGCGTCCGGTGTGCGCACGCTGGCGATCACCGGCCCGCCGTTCACCGGGCTCATGGTGCGGCACCGGCGGTCCGGCGAGTTCACCCACGTCGACTACCACCGGGCCGGCAGCGCGGGCTCGCGGCTCCTGCCGGCCGACATCCCGGCCGCCGAGCTGACCGGCGCCGGCGTCGTCCACGTCACCGGCATCACCCCGGCGCTGAGTGAGAGCGCCCGCGCCGCGGTCTTCCAGTCGGTGGAGACGGCTCGCTCGGCCGGTGTGCCGGTGTCGATCGACGTGAACTACCGCGCGAAGCTCTGGAGCCGGTACGACGCCGCGCCCGTGCTGCGCGACCTGGTGTCCCGCGCCGACATCGTGTTCGCCTCGCCGGACGAGGCCGAGCTGTTCGTCGATCCGGGCGATCCGGTGGCCGGCCTGGCCAAGCTCGGCCCGTCCGAGGTGATCGTGAAGGACGGCGGGAACGGCTGCCGCGCGCTGATCGACGGCGTACCGTTCGCGCTCGCGGCCCTCAAGCTCACCGTGGTCGACCCGGTGGGCGCGGGCGACGCGTTCGTGGCCGGCTACCTCGCCGACCGCCTGGCCGGCGCGCCGGCGGACGTGCGGCTGGGGACGGCGATCGCGGCCGGCGGGTTCGCGGTCACCGTGCCGGGCGACTGCGAGGGCCTGCCCGACCGAGACGAACTGGACGCACTGACCGGCGGCGACATCCGGCGCTAGCTCCTGGGCTCAGCGCCGCAGACAACGACCGGTGACCCTGCCGATGCTCACCCGCCGTTTCCCCGGCCCAAGGTCGAAGCTGAAGCGGGGACCTGTCTCGCGGATCAAGGGCGGCGGGTGCGGCTGGGATCCGGTCGAGCATCTCGACACGGTCAAGGGCTCAGGCACGTAGATGCCCGACTTATCGGAAATGCCCGGAAATGATGTCGCGGGACTTTGCGGTTGACCGGTGACGAGTACGCGGCGTAACGCGTGCCGGCGAGGTGGGCCGGTGTGGCGTGACGTGGGCCGGCGAGGTAGGTCGGTACAGCGTGACGTGGGCCGGCGAGGTGGGCCGGTGTGGCGTGACGTGGGCCGGCGAGGTGGGTCGGTGCGGCCACGGTAGCCGGGCCGGGGTGTTGCGGGGCGAAGGGCGAGGCCCAGAAGATCGCAGCTCGGGCCTTGGGACGCTCCGCGGCGGGTCGGGCCCCAGCGTGGCGGCGCATGGGTGGGAGCGGGCGCCGAGCGGCACGGGCAAGGACCGGGGGTGGCGGCGCATGGGTGGGAGCGGGCGCCGAACGGCACCCTCGGCGCGTCCTGACGACGCGGGCCAGGCTCGGCGCGTGGACGTCGCCGGGCTGGCGCGACGACGCGGGGCTAGGCTCGGCGCGTGGAGATCGCCGGGCTGGTGCTTGCGGCGGGTGGGGGCCGGCGCTACGGAATGCCGAAGGCGCTGATCCGCTACCCGTCGAAGCTGCTGGTCGAGCACGCCGCGGACACGCTGCGGGAAGCCGGTCTGACCCGGATCCTGGTGGTGCTCGGCGCGGAGGCCGACCGGGTTCGCGCCGAGGCGTCCGGTCTGCCGCCCTCGGTGATCAATCCCGAGTGGGCCACCGGGCTGGGATCCTCGCTGCGCACCGGTCTCGATGCTCTGGCCAGCTCGCCGGCCGGCGCGGCGATGGTCATTCCGGTCGACATGCCCGGCGTCACCCCGGTTGCCGTACGGCGTATTGCCGCGCAAGCCACCCGAGAGTCCTTGGTGATGGGCGGTTACGGCGATCGGCGGGGGCATCCGGTGCTGCTCGGGCGCGACCACTGGACGGGTGTGGCCGAGCTGGCCACCGGCGATCGGGGCGCACGCGACTACCTGCGCGCGCACGCCGGCATCGTCCGGGTGGTGCCGGTGGGTGACGTGGCGGACGACCGCGACATCGACGTGCCGGCGTCGAACCCTTACGCGTAGGAACCCGCCACGTCCAGCGCGGCCAGCGACCGGATCCGGTGCGGCTCGTCGTGCGGGCCGCGGTCGTGCCGGTCGAGGTGGACGGCGCGCAGCCCGGCCGCGCGGGCGCCCAGCACGTCGAAGGCGTAGTTGTCGCCGACGCTCAGCACCTCCGCCGGCGCCAGACCCCAGCGCTCGCAGGCACCCCGGAACGCCGCCGGTTCCGGTTTCGCCGCGCCCAGGTGGTCCGGGGTGAAGACCGGGCCGATCCCGTCCAGGCCGACGGCGGCCAGCTTGCGGTTCTGCTGCTTGTCGTTGCCGTTGGTCAGCACGGCCAGGCGCAGGCCGGCGTCGGCAATCGCGGCCAGGGCGCCCGGAACGTCGGGAAAGGCGCGATACGAGCTTTCGTACGCGCGCAGGTAGCCCCCGAAAATCTCGTCGAGCTCGTCCACGGCGTACGGGACCTGGATCGCCGGAAGGAAATCGCGCAGCCGGCGCCGCCGCTGCTCCTCGAAGGAGATGCGGCGCTCGCGCCACGCCCGCAGATGCGGCTCCTGCACCTCGTTCCAAAGGGTGAGGTGTTCCGCCGTCGGTGTCACGCCCAGTTGCGGCAACCACAGGCGCAGAGCGCGATCGACCGCGTCGGTGTGGTCGAGCAGCGTGTCGTCGAGGTCGAGCAGGACACCCCGGATGCGCATGATCAGGACGGTACCCGAGCGCGCAGGCGCCGCAGCATCCGCGCGTCCCGGAAGCCGACCGCCCGCGCCGCCGCGTCGACCGTCGCGCCGTGACCGATCAGATATTCGGCCCGTTCCACCCGCAGCACCTGCTGGTACCGCAGCGGCGTGCGTCCGATCGTCGCCTCGAACAGCCTGGTCAGCGTGCGTTCACTGACGCCCGCCCCGGCGGCCAGCTCGGTCAGCGGCAGCGGTGAGGCGAAGTCGGCGTCGATCCGGTCCTGCACCCGGTGCACCACGTCGCTGAGGTGACCGCGGTGCCGCAGCATCGCGCTGGCCTGCTGCTCGTCGCCGTTGCGCCGGGCGTAGACGACCATCTCCCGGGCCACCCGCGCGGCCGCCGCCGGGCCGTGCCGCAGCGCCACCAGGTGCAGGGCCAGGTCGATGCCGCTCGCGATGCCCGCCGACGTGACCACCCGGCCGTCGCTCACGTACAGCACGTCACGCACGACCGATGCCAGCGGGTAGTCGCGGGCCAGCCGATCCTGCAGACCGTGATGGGTGGTGCAGCGCCGCCCGTCGAGCAGGCCGGCCCGGCCCAGCGCCTCCGCGCCCGCGCAGACGCTCGCCACCGTGCCGCCGGCCGCGTGGTGCTCGGCGATCCGGTCGAGCAGCCCGCGGCCGGGCGGGTCGGAGCCGTCCCGCCAGCCCGGCACCAGCACCAGATCGTCGGTGCTCAGCCGGGGCCACGACGTCGACGCCTGCAAGGTCACGCCCTGCCACGTCGGCACCTCGGGCGCGTCCGCCACGTAGGACAACGCGTAGCCGTCGGCGGTGGAGAAGACCTGAGCCGGCCCGGCGAGATCGAGCAGGTGCACGCCCGGCGTCAGCACGAACAGCACCCGGCTCACGATCCGGTCACGCTCCCAGATAGTCGTCCACGCTCCGCACGTCCGCGAATCGGCCGGCCAGCGCGTATTCGGTGCGCGCCACCACGTCGGCAGCACCGAGCGTACGCGGGTCGGCCAGCAGCTCCTCAACGCTGCGGCCGGACGGCGCCGCCCAGTGCGGGATCGGGAACGTGCCGGTGGCGTCGGTCAGGAAGGTCACGGCGTAGCCGAAGTCGGAGGCGACGCGCGTGGTGGTCTCCACGCACTGCTCGGTGCGGATGCCGCAGACGGCCAGTTCGGTGATCCGCGCCTCGGTGAGCATCTGCTGGAGGTTGGTGGTGGTGAACGCGTTGTGCGAGGTCTTGCGCACGATCGCCTCGTCCGCGGCCGGCTTCAGCTCGTCCAGGACGCGTACGAAGCCGTTCGCCGGGTCGAACTCTCCGTCGCTGCCCGGCTCCTCGTGCAGCACCCAGATCACCCGGTCGCCGGCGGCCCGTGCCGCCTCGACCAGCCGGTGCACATTGTCGATGAGGTCCGGGTTGTTCAACGCCCGCCACAGCGGCCGGGCCCGGAACGACTCCTGCACGTCGATCACGATCAGCGCCTTGGTCATGCCTCGATCCTGGGCCCCGGCGCACCCGCGGCATAAGGCATCATCGCGTCGGCTTGCGGAACGATCCGGTCACGTCCCGGGCGAACGTCACGGTCAGAAGTCCTGGCCGCCCACGTCCGCCTTGCCGTTGTCCACCAACCAGTGCAACGCCTCGCGCAGCGCGTCCAGCGACGAGTAGCGCGGTGCGTAACCCAGCACGGCGCGCGCCCGGTCGATGCTCGCCGCGATGCTGCGGTCGATGTGCTCGCGCGTCGTGGCCGCGTGCTCGGCCCCGACCCGCTCCTCGAACTGCGACCACTCCACCAGCTCCAGCACCGGCTCACGACCGAACCAGCGGGCGACCCCGGCGGCCAGGCCCCGGCTGGTCCACGCCTGCGCGGCCACCACGTGGAAGCTCGCGCCGATCGCCGCCGGCCGGTTCAGTGCCAGCTCGAAGGCCTGCGCCACGTCGTCGGCGTGCACGTGGTTCAGCACACCGAGGCCCAGCGCGGGCAGGGCCAGCGGCGCGCCGGTCGCCAGCCGGTGCCACACGTCGGCGTCCAGGTTCCCGGCCGGCGTGATCACCGGCCACCCCGGGCCGCTGATGTGCCCGGGATGCAGCACCACCGACGGCACGCCGCCGGCCAGCGTCTCGCGATGCAGCAGCTCCTCGATCGCGACCTTGCCGGAACCGTAGGAGCCGTACCCCGTACGCGGCTCGTCCTCGGTGATCGGCATGGCCGGCGCCCGCCCGTGCACCCAGATCGTGCCGCAGTGCACCAGCAGCGGCCGGGTGGGCCGCAAGGCGTCGACCAGCTGACGCGCCGACTCGGGGGTGAAGCAGATGAGGTCGACGACCGCGTCCGGGCGCAACCCGGCGATGCGCTCGCCGAACTTGCCCGCCGCGTCCTCCGCCTCCCGGTCGGCGGTCACCCGCTCGACCTGCCGCCACTCCGGCGAGCCGGTGTAGGGCGCCTGCGTGCCCCGGCTCACCGCGACAACCTCGTATCCCGCGCGGACCAGGCGCGGCACCAGATAGGTGCCGATGTGCCCGGTCGCTCCGATCACCACCACACGACGCATGGCGGTCAGCCTAACCGCGACGGCCGCCTCGTGGCGGCGGCCGTCGCGCGGGCCGGGTCAGCCCACGAGCTCGTCGCGGTGCTCGGCGAGCCACTCGTCCAGAGGCTTGAGCCGCGGGTTGATCGACCGGACGAGATCGAGGTCACGGTTGCCGATGAACGTGTCGGCGGCCTCGGTGTAGAACTGGAACATGTTGCCGATCTCCTTGGCCAGCGCCCAGTCGGCGGCCCGCATCTGGTCGTGCGTGATCGGCGCGTAGACGACCTTCTCGCCGAGGACCTTGCCGAACAGCTCGGCCAGCTCGTCGCCGGTGGCGTGCGCGCCGGCCAGGCCGACGGTGCGGCCGATGAAGCGCGGGCCGGCCTGGAAGATGCCGTACGCCGTACGCCCGATGTCCTCGGAGGCGACCATGGCGAAGACGCTGCCGCCCATCGGCAGGGTCAGCGTGAGCCGGCCGTTCTGGTCGCGCCGCGGGCCCTGCCCCTGCAGGAAGGACTCGTAGTAGAACGTGGTCTCCAGGAACGTGGTGGGCACGCCCAGCTCCAGGAAGTACGCGTTCGCCTCGCCCTTGACGTCGAAGTGCGGCACCTTGTAGCCGTGCTCCAGGTCGGGCAGCTCGCTGCCGAGGTGCTCGAAGTGCGGGCGGGTGTCCTCCAGGGTCGACCACACGACGTGCCTGAGGCCGGCCGCCTTCGCGGCGCGCGCGGCGTTGCGGGCCTGCTCCTTCTCCCGCTGGCTGCGGGTGCGCACGGCCTCCTCCTCGGGAGTGAGCTGGTCCCAGAAGTTGGTGACGATGTACGCCCCGTACGCGCCGTCGAACGCGGCCTTGACGCTGGCCTCGTCGTCGAGGTCGGCCTCGACGACCTCGGCGCCCCGGGCGGCGTACTCCTGTGCCTTCGCCGAGCCGGCGTTGCGGGTGATCGCCCGCACCGCGAACGGACCGTCCGGGTCGTCGAGGATGGCGCGCACGAGGCCGCCGCCCTGCGAGCCGGTCGAACCCAGGACGGCGATGATCTTCTTGTCACTCACGGCAGTTCCTTACGCGTCGTTCCGTTGGGGTCGGACCGAGCGTGGCTCGCCGTCGGGACCGGGACGTCACCACGCTGTGGGTACCCACGCCAGGGGATGGCAGCGTGCGGGCACGGAGAGATACTTGCTTCGTGTTACAACATCGCAACACCGAACTGGGTGATTTCCTGCGCGCCCGTCGGGCCGCGTTGACCCCCGCCGAGACGGGCGTACCGACCGTGGCCTCCGCGCGCCGGGTCCCGGGCCTGCGCCGCGAAGAGGTGGCGCTGCTCGCCGGCGTGAGCACGAACTACTACACCCGGCTCGAACAGGGCGAGAGCCACCAGATGTCGGACTCGGTGATGGAGGCGATCGCCGGCGCGCTGCGCCTGGACGACACCGAGCGGCTGCACCTGCAGCGCCTGGCGCGCCCGTCGCCGCCGGTCCGTCGCGACCTCGGACCGGAGGTCGTCCGGGATTCCCTGCGTTCGCTGGTCGAGCGCAACACCGATCAGATCGCGTACGTCGTCGGCCGCCGGATGGACGTGCTGGCCGGCAACCGGCTCGCCTACGCGCTCTACGACATGCCGCCGGGGCAGCCCTTCAACGTGGCCCGTCAGATGTTCCTCGAGCCGGCGACGCGCGACCTGTTCGGCGACTGGCCGCGCGAGGCCCGCAGCATGGCGGCGTACCTGCGGGTGGCCAGCGCGAGCTTCCCGGACGACCCCGGCGTGGCCGAGCTGGTCGGCGAGCTGACCATCAAGAGCCCCGCGTTCGTGGAGCTGTGGGCGGCCCACCCGGTCGAGGAGTGTGCCAACGGCCCGGTCGGTTTCCGCCACCCGGTGGCCGGCTGCCTGCGCCTGATCGGCGAGGGCCTGAACGTGCCGGGCGACTCCGGCCAGCAGGTGTGCTTCCTGTCCGCCGCCGACGCGGACACCGCCGACCGCCTGCGCCTGCTCGACTCGCTGACCGAGTAGCGGTCAGCCTCGGCGGAACGCCGGCGCGAGCGGCAGCGGGTTCTCGCCCCAGCGGGCGGTCAGGGTCCGGTCCAGCCGCCGGGCGAGCAGGGCCAGCGCGGGCAGTTGCGTGGAGCCGGCCGCCAGCCGCAGCCGGTGCTGGATCATCGCCCGGCGTCGTGGGCCCTGCTTGACCAGGGGCGGGTCGTCGGCCAGCGCCTTCGGGAGAAACCAGGACGCGGAGACGAACGCCCAGGCGGTCCGGGCTGCTTCCAGATCGCTGTCGAAGGCCGGCGTGACGGCGTACGGAAAACGCGCATTGCTTTGGTACGCGGCAATCGCCGCGTCCGTGACCTCGGACGGGACTCGCCAGGCGCACCAGCAGGTCGGCCACGGCACGGTGAGGTAGGCGACGTCCCAGGCGATGTGCCGCCACTCGGCGCCCTCGAAGTCGATCAGGACGAGCCCGCCCGCGGTGAACACGTTGTTGTCCGGGCAGGTGTCCGCCGGGCTCAGCGCCGCCGCGCCGTCCCCACCCAGGCGCGTGTGCAGGGCGACCAGCTCGTCGAACGCGTCGGGCGGCACCGCCACCCCGAGGTCCGCGCAGTGCCGCACGATCATCTCGGCGGGCTCCCGAAGGTTGTCCGGCGACTCGTCGATCGGCAGGTCACCGGCCCGCTCGCCGAGCGCCCGGCGGAAGGCGTCCCGCGAGCCCGCGGTCACCCGGTGCAGCGTCGCGACGGTCCGCGCCCAGGTGACGACCGCCTCACCGGCCCGGTCCGGATCGTCGCCGAGCAGCGCGTCGGCCACGCTGCCCCCGGTCCCGGCATCGGCGAGGGCGACGGCGGGCGGCGCGTCCCGGGAGGCGATCAGCCGAGGTGCCGGAGCTGCCGGCGGCAGGATCGACAGGGCCGCGGTCTCCCGGGCCCACGCCTCGCCGGCCTGCAGATACTCCTTGAGTATCACGGTGGCGGCACCGGCCCGGACCCGGCGCACGCGGGAGCGGCTGCTGCCCACCATCGTGTCCACGACGTCCAGCTCGATACCCGGAAACATGGCGTCCCGCATTCGGAGCACCCTATGCGGGCCGGCGCCGGGAGATCGGGATACTGGGCCGCGTGAATGCGGTCGACTTCCCGGAAGACGTCCATGGGCGGCGCAGCAGCGCCGCGTTCGGCAGGGCGGTGGTCGCCGACGCGCTGCGGGTGGCCGATCCGGTGGCGGCCGAAGCCGCAGCCGCCGAACGGGACTGGCGCAAGGGATATCCGCGGCACTTCCGGGCCCTCGTCGCGGCCGGGCTGGGCGGCCGGGCGTACGAGATCGCCCGCGCCGGGCTCGCCTCGGTGCGCGAGCGGATCCCGGTGGATCTCTCGGGTCACCAGCGGCCGCTCGAAACGGTCACCGTGGCGGGCAGCGGGCGGCCGGAGACCGAGGTCACCCTGCCGCACCGCGGTGAACTGCTGCGCGGCGACCGCCTGCTGCGGCAGCTCGACGCCTGGGTCGCCGGCGGCGCGATCGAGCCGTCCTGCGCGGACGCCGTCCGCGACGTCGTGAACAATCCGTCCTGGCTGGACCTGTCGGACAGCCGGTTCGTCGCCCTCGGTGCGGGTGCCGAGATGGGACCGGTCCCGGCGATCCTCGGCTGGGGCGGCACGGTCATCGGCGTGGACCGTCCACCGGTGCAGCAACGGGTCGTCGAGGCCGCCCGCACCAACGCCGGCCGCCTGATCGTGCCCGGCGACGGCGTCGACCTGCTCACCGACCTGCCCGCCGTCGCGCGCTGGCTGGACGGCATCGACGGCCGCCTGATCGTCGGCACCTACGTCTACGCGCCGGGCGGCCTGCACACCCGACTGTCGATCGCGGTCGACGCCCTGAGCGGGTATCTGACCGGCCGCCGCCCCGACACGGCTTTGGCGTTCCTGGCCACCCCCACCGATGTCTTCGCCGTCCCGGCCGACGCGGTACGCCAGGCCAACGACCGTTACCGGGCCCGCTCGCGCACCGCGCGGGTGACCGGCTCGCTCTCCGGCGGCCGGCTGCTGCACCGCAACTATCCCGAAGGCGCCGATCCCGGCATCAACGACAGCATCGTCGTGCAGCAGGGCCCCAACTACGCGCTCGCCAAACGCATCCAGCGCTGGCGAGCCACCGTGGCCCGGCACGAGCGGACCGTCGCGTTCGCGGTCGCGCCCCCGACCCGCACGCGCTCGGTCACCAGCAACCGTCTGCTGGCCGCCGCGTACGCCGGGGCCCATCGGTTCGATGTGGAGGTCTTCGAGCCGCGGACCGCGAACAAGCTGATGGCGCTGGTGCTCGTCCACCAGGTGCGCAACCCGCGCCCGCCGGCCGGTGCGGCGTGGCAGGACGAGGCGTTCGCGGCGGCCCACGGCGGGCTCTGGCGCACGGCGTACCGGCCGCGGACCGCGTTGCCGCTCGCGGTTCTCCTCCCCAGGTAGGAGACGCCTCCGACCGGTGGCCACGATCCGGGCTCCCGGACGGACGATTCACGGCCGTGCCCGTACCACGCTGCGGGCATGACAACACTCGACGTCCGGTCGCAGCAGACCTGGCACCGACCGCTGCTGACACTGACCGCGGCGACCATCGTCCTGGCCGTCGTCGCCGCCCTCGGCATCCTCCTCGACCCGCGGATCGTCACCGGCGTGCCCGCGTGGCTCAAGCCGTTCAAATTCGCGGTGTCCTTCGCGATCTACGCGTTCACGCTGGCCTGGCTGCTCTCGGTGCTGCCGCGCCGCAGCCGGGCCGGGGAACGGGCGGGCACCGTGATCGTCGCGATCGCCGTGATCGAGCTCGTCATCATCGTGCTGCAGGCGGCGCGCGGCCGGATGAGCCACTTCAACGACGCCACGCCGTTCGACGAGACGCTCTGGCAGGCTATGGGCGCGTCGGTGATGGTGCTGTTCGCGGCGCACGTCGTGATCGGCGTCGTTGCGTTACGTCAGCGGATCGGGGATCGGGCCACGACGTACGCAATCCGCCTCGGTCTTGGTCTCTCCCTGCTCGGCATGCTGGCCGCGGTGCCCATGGTGACGCCGATCCAGGACCCGGGCATCGACGGGATCACCGGCGCGCACAGCGTGGGCGTCCCGGACGGCGGACCGGGCCTGCCGCTGACCGGCTGGAGCACCACCGGCGGCGACCTGCGCATCGGGCACTTCATCGGCCTGCACGGCTTGCAGGCGTTGCCCCTGCTCGCTTTCCTGCTGAGCCGGTACGGGCGAGGCCTCGACGTGACGACGCGGGCCCGGCTCGTGCTGATCGCCGGGGTCGCGTACGGCGTCCTGGTCGCGTTGGTGACCTGGCAGGCCCTGCGCGCGCAGCCGTTGCTGCGCCCGGATCTGCTGACCCTCACGGCCTTGGCCGCCCTCGTGGCCGGGACCGCGATCGCCACGGTGAGCGTCCTCGGCCGCCGATCGGCCTAGGCTGGCCGGCATGGGCTTCCTGGGCCGCATCTTCGACCGCCGCGACACGTGGGTGCGGATGGTGCTGCTCGACCTCAGCGGTCTCGGTTACCTGATCGTCGGCATGCAGCCGCGGCAGCCGACCGCCCCGCAGTGGGCGCTCGCGATCCTCGCGTTCGCCGTGGCGGTCGGTCTGTTCCGCTGGCCGGCCGCCGGCTTCCTGGCCCAGGCCGGGCTGCTGGCGGTCGCATTCTGCTTCCTGGACGACCCGACGATCAACCAGGTGGGCACGAGCTGGGCCCTGGCCGAAGTGGCCGTCTCGGTGCGGCGCACCCGCACGATCTGGCTGGGGGCCGGCCTGCTGGCCGTCTTGTACGTGGTGCTCGACATCATCCCGTCGCCGACCCCGCTCCAGCGCGGGCTCTTCGGGCTGGTCCTGCCGATCGGGCTGCCGGTGCTGCTCGGTCTGGTCGTGCGCACCAGCCGGGAACTGGGCGAGCAGGCCGAACAGCGGGCGCTGGCCGAGAGCCGGGCGGCGCGGGCGGACGAGCGCGGCGCGATCGCCCGCGAGTTGCACGACGTGGTGGCCCATCACGTGGCGTCCATGGTGCTGCGGGCCGGGGTCGCGCGGCACGTGCTGCCCGACCTGGACGAGCGGACCGCCGACGTGCTCGACGACGTGCATCGGACCGGCACCGCCGCCCTGGCGGACCTGCGGCAGCTGGTCGCGGTGCTGCGCGATCCCTCCGGCGTACGGGGTGACGCCGCGCTCACCGCGATCGACCCCGGCGCGCTGCCCGCCGCCCTGGGCGCCGCCGTGGACACGGCTCGGCGCACCGGGCTGACCGTGGAGGCGGACATCGACCCGTCGTTGGGGGAGATCGACGCCGTACGGGGAATGGCCGTTCTCCGGCTGACTCAGGAGGCGCTGACCAATGTGGCGAAACACGCGGGCCCATCGGCGACCGCTCGGTTGACCGTGGCCGTCTCCTCCGGCGCGGTGCACTGGGAGGTCGCGGACGACGGCGGTGGCTCGGAGTCGTCGATGCTCCCGGCCGGCGGTGGTCACGGGCTCGCCGGCATGCGGGAACGGGTCGAGGTGCTGGGCGGGACCCTCACCGCCGGGCCGTCCGGGTCCGGCTGGTGCGTGCGTACGGTGCTGCCCGCGACCACGGAGGCCGCCGCGTGATCCGGCTTCTGCTCGTCGACGATCAGCACCTGATCCGGGCCGGCTTGCGAATGTTGTGCGACGCCGAGCCCGATCTCGATGTGGTCGGCGAGGCCGCTGACGGCCGGGAGGCGGTGACGCTGGCCGCGCGGCTCGCGCCCGATGTGGTGGTGATGGACCTGCGGATGCCCGGGGTGGACGGGATCACCGCGACCAGCCGCATCCTGGCCGCACGGCCGGTCACCCGGGTGCTGGTGCTCACGACGTTCGGCGACGACGACCACCTCTACCCGGCGCTGACCGCCGGGGCGTGCGGTTTCCTGCTCAAGGACGCGCCGCCGGCCGAGCTGCTGGACGGCATCCGGCGTGCGGCGACGGGGGACAGCCCGTTCAGCCGGGAGGTGCTGGGCCGGCTGGTGCGCCGGGCGGTGCACGCCGAGACCGAGCGGCCGGTGTCGGTCGCCGGGCTGACCGCGCGGGAACGTGAGGTGCTGGACCTGGTGGGCGAGGGCCTGTCGAACGGGGAGATCGCGTCGCGGCTCAACGTCGGGATCACCACGGTGAAGACGCACATCACCGCGTTGATGACGAAGACCGGATCTCCCAACCGGGTGCGCCTGGCGCTGCTCGCTCACCGGGGCTCCTGAGGGGCCTCCCGATGGCTCACTGGCCTCGATGTCGTCGACCTCGAAGTCGAGGTGGAACTGTTGGGGTGCTCGCTGCCGGGCCATTGGGGGGCGCGGTAGTCCTCCACCCGGGTGAAGGCCAGCTCGACCTCGCCGAACGGGATACCGGCCCAGTTCTCGTTGCTGCCGTCGGTGAGGCGCAGCATCCCGTGATCGTGCCACAGGACTAATTCGGCCGGAGTCCAAAAAGGGCCGGAGACCCGTGGCGGCGGATCTCCGGCCCTTCTGCGTCCAAGTTATCGCGTGTTCGCGGGTCACGCCCGCGGTTCGCGTCGAGTGGCGTCAGCCCTGACGGCCGTTCCACCGCGGGTTCTTCTTGTTGATCACGACCTGACGGCCGCGACGGCGGGTGACCACCGAGCCCGGCTTGCTCTTCAGCGACCGCAACGAGTTACGAACCTTCATGGTTGATACCTCTCTCCGCGCCGGCTGGTCCGCCGGGCGCGAAGGACGTAACGACGCCGCAGGTCAGCTTATTTCCCCTGGCTGCTGCCGTGGCTCACGTGACGTCACGCCTCGGACGGGGACTCCGACGGGGACTCGGACGGGGACGGCGAGGGCTCGGCCGGGGTGCGCGCGTCCCGCCTCTTGTTCCACCACGAGACGGACTGGTTGACGACCAGGATCAGGAGGACGGCGGCCACCACGCCCTCCCACGGCTCCGGGAAGATCGAGCCGCCGGCCACGCCGATGCCCGCGTAGACGGAGGACCACAGGGCGCACGCCGGCACGTTGGCCACCACGAAGGTGCGCCAGGACAGGCCGAGGAACGCCGCCGCCAGCAGCACCGGCACCCGGCCGCCGGGGATCAGGCGGGACACCAGCAGCACCGGGACCTGGCTGCGGTGCAGGCGCTGCTTCACCGCCGCGAGGTGTTCCTCGTCGCGCAGCCAGCGCAGCCGCCGGGCCAGCTGTTCACCGCCGAGGCGGCACATCCCGTACATCACCAGGTCTCCGACGTACGCGCCGGCGGCTCCCGCGGCGATGACCAGGACGATGGTGAGCGGGTGGTGTTCGTGGAACGCCAGGGCCGCGGCGCCGCTGACCGCCGCGCCGGTGGGCACGACCGGCACGATGGCGCCGAAGGACACGACAGCGAACAGCCAGGCCAGGGCGCCTAGGGTGGCGGTCACGCGGGCCGTCCGATGGTGAGCGTCTCGCCGTGGCCGAGCACCCGCACCCGGCTGTCCGGCGCGGCCTTCGCGGCCAGCGTGGCGAACCGGCGGCCGGGCTCGTGGAACATGTGCGACCGCACCCGGCCGAGGCCGAGCGGCCAGAACGTGCCGTAGTGCACCGGCACCGCCCACGCCGCCTTCACCCGGCGCAGGGCCTCGGCCGCGTCCGCCGCGTCCAGGTGGCCGTGCGCGCCCAGGGTGGGACCCCAGCCGCCGACCGGGATCAGCGCCAGGTCGAGCGGCGGCAGGTCCAGCATCTGGTCGAACAATCCGGTGTCCCCGGCGTACCAGGTGCGGGCCGCTCCCTCGATCACGAAGCCGATCGCCATCGCCTTCTCCCGGGACCAGGGTCCGCGGTCGCCGTCGTGGGTGGCGGGCACCGCGGTCACCTTCAGCCGCCCGATCGTCACGTCGTCGCCGGGGGCGAGCTCGACGCAGCGGGCGGCCGCGGCCGGGCCCATCGCCTTCGCCACGAAGCGGCCGGCGCCGCGCGGCACCACCAGCCGGGGCGTGCCGGGCAGGGCGCGCAGCGAGGCCACGTGGAAGTGGTCGGCGTGCAGGTGGGACAGGAGCACGGCGTCCGGTTCACCGGGCAGCGACGGGATCGGCCCGGCCATCCGGCGAAGGTGGGCCAGGCGGCTGGTCAGCAGGGGATCGGTGAGCAACGTCGTCCCGGAGTCGGCCAGCCAGACGGTGCTGTGCCCCCACCACGTTATCGACGTCGAGCTCACGGGTTCACCGTACAGATCCGTTTCAGCGCCCGGCCGCACAGACGGGCGTAGGCGCGCTGGAAGACCACCGCCAGGGGACCGGCGAGGATCATCGGCAGGCGCGCCGGACGGCTGTACGCCGTGACCGTGAACCAGACCCGGTCCTGCGCGTCCCGTACTACCGCGAAGGCCTCCTCACCCGCCGCTTGGTGGCCGGGCAGTGTCCCGTACCCGAAGCCCTCATTCGACGCCCAGACCACCTCGCAGGGCACGCGCAGCGGGCCCGCGCCCACCGTCAGCCGCACGCCCGGCTCGGCCCGCGGACCGCTCGTGGTGATCTTCGCAGGCAGGCTCCGGTGCATGGCGAACGTCACGATCGCCTCACCCGCCCGCCGGTACAGCTCCTCGCCCGAGCCGAGCAGCGTTCGGTACCGCAGGTGCCGGTAGCCGGGCGGAAGGTCGCCGGTACGGGTGGCGCCGATCGGGGCGTACGTCAATTCGGTCACCCCGTCAGTGTTCCCGAGTCGCTGTCGTGACAAGCCTCCGGCACACTGAGCGACGTGACCGGACCCCGTAGCGCCGTCGTGGTGAATCCCGTCAAGGTGCCCGACATGGATCTTCTGCGCCGCATCATCGGCGAAGGCCTCGACCGGGCCGGCTGGCCCGCGCCGGCGTGGCACGAGACCACCCCCGAGGATCCCGGCAAAGGCCAGGCCCAGCAGGCCGTACGGGACGGGGCCGAACTGGTCTTCGTCTGCGGCGGCGACGGGACCGTGATGGCCGCGGTGACCGCGCTGGCCGGCACCGACGTGGCGATGGCCGTGCTCCCGGCCGGCACCGGGAACCTGCTCGCCGCGAACCTGGGCCTCGGCGACGATCCGGCGACCGGCGTGGAGGTGGCGCTGGAGGGCGGCCGCAAGCGCATCGACGTGGGCGTGGCCGGCGACCGCTGCTTCGCGGTGATGGCCGGGATGGGCTTCGACGCGCAGATGCTCGAGGGCACCTCGGAGAAGGCGAAGAAGCGGATCGGCTGGCTGGCGTATGTCGGCGGCGCGGTCAAGCACCTGCGGGACCGGCCCATGCGCGCCCGGATCAAGCTGGACGACCGGCCGCCGATGCCGCGCCGCCCCCGCAGCGTGATCGTCGGCAACGTGGGCCGCCTGCAGGGCGGGGTGCGGCTGCTGAGCAAGGCCGACCCGGCGGACGGCAAGCTCGACGTGGCCGTGCTCAGCCCGAACAACCTGGGACACTGGGCGTCGCTGGCCTGGGCCGTCGTCCGCCGCAGCCAGCGGGTGCCGCTGATGGAGACGTTCACCGCCGAGCGCGTCGAGATCTACACCCGGCGCGCGCAGCCGCGGCAGCTCGACGGCGACCTCATCGAGCCCGGTCGCAGCCTCAAGATCCACATCAAGCCCCGGGCGCTGCTGCTCTGCGTGCCGCTGCCGGACGGCGACCCCGACCTCGCGTACGACGCCGGGGCCGCGGCCAAGGCTGCCGAGGACATCCGCGAGGCTGCTTCGTGAGTTCCACCGAACCCGTCCCCGAGACGCGCGACATGAGCGGGGACGAGCTCTCGGCGGACGACGCCTACCTCGCGTTGCGCCGCTACGGGCGGTGGCCGCTGGTCCGCGACGCGTTCATCCGGTTCCGCTACGGCGACGGGTTCAGCCACTCGCGCGCGTTCGCCTTCCAGCTGTGCCTCGCGATCGTCCCGTTCCTCATCGCGCTCGCCGGTCTCGCCGCCGACCTGGGTGTCGAGTCGGGCGGCCAGGTCGTCGCGGACACGGTGCTGGCGCTGACCCCGGGCTCCAGCGACCCGCTCGTGCGGGAACTGCTGGAGGACAGCGACCGCACCCACGACGCCGGCGAGGTGGCGCTGACCCTCGGTCTGATCACCGGGCTGGTCGCGCTGACCACCGCGATGGCGCAGATCGAGCGCGGCGCGAACCGCATCTACGGCGTGGAGCGGGACCGGCCGGCGCTGGCGAAGTACGTCCGCGCCGCGATCCTGGCCGTCACGGCCGGCCTGCCCGCGCTGTCCGGCTTCCTGCTGCTGGTCGCCGGGCGGCCGTTCGGCGACGCCGCGCAACGCCACTGGCACTGGGGCGGCAAACTGCGGGTCACCTGGGACTTCGTCCGCTGGCCGGTGAGCCTGCTGCTGATCGTGCTGGCGGTCGGGGTGCTGTTCAAGTACGCGACCCGGCGGCGCCAGCCGGGACTGTCCTGGCTGCTCTTCGGCGCGATCCTGTCCACCGTGCTCTGGTGGTGGGCCAGCCTGGCGCTCGCGCTCTACGTCCGCTACGGCGGCGGCTTCGGCGCGACCTACGGGCAGCTCACGGCCATCATGGCGCTGCTGCTCTGGGCCAACCTGACCGGCATCGCCCTCTTCCTCGGCCTGGCGTTCGCCGCCCAGCTCGAGGCGCGTCGCGTGGGCGTGCCCCGTCCGGCCAAGCAGGACAGCTGGAAACCGGGCCGTGAGCTGCCCGTCCAGCGTCGTGGCCGCCGACGCGGTGTACGCGCCGACCCGGCCGGGTAAATCGGGAATCCCCGACCCCCGACAAGGAGCCCGAACGTGACCGACGACAGCCACGTGGTCGAACGCAACGGATGGGCGCCGGTCCGGCATTTCGCCGGCCGCAGCGTCCTCGGTCTCTTGGCGATCGTCGCGGTCGGACTGGGATTCGGCACGTTGCTGCTGCTGGTGCGCTACCGCTGGGGTCCCCTGCAACGGGTGGACCAGTCGATCGCCGACGGGCTGAACGGCCTGGTGTCCCCGCACCCGGCCGTTGTCAAGGCGCTCACCGTGATCACCTCGGCCGGTGGCCGGGGCGTCCTGTTCCCGCTGGTCGTCACCGTGATCGTCTTGCTGCTCATCCGGCGGCGGCCGCGCCTGGCGCTCTACCTGGCGGTCACCGGGATCGGCGCGATGCTGCTCGACCCGTCGCTGAAGACACTGGTGGGGCGGGTGCGCCCGGTGGTGGCCGATCCGATCGCGCACGGCCAGGGCAACAGCTTCCCGAGCGGCCACACGCTGGGTTCGACCATCACGTACGGCATGCTGGCGCTCGTCCTGCTGTCGGTGGCCCGGGGCCGGTGGCGGGCCTGGATCATCGGCGTGGCCACGACGCTCGTGGTCGTGATCGGGCTGACCCGGATCGCGCTGGGCGTGCACTTCCTCTCCGACGTACTGGCCGGGTGGTTCCTGGGGCTGGCCTGGATCGGTGTCACGGCGTACGCCTTCCGGGTGTGGCGCCGCGAGGCGGGCCGTCCCACCCCGCCGCTGACCGAGGGCCTGGAACCGGAGGCCGCGCCCGACCTGGCCCCCGCGCCCGCCGAACGGGAGCTGCTGCCGCACCCGTGGGCGAAGGCCGCCGAGATCCTGGTCGGCTGGGTGTTCACCTTCGGCCTGCTGTACGTGGTCGGCTACGCCCTGACGAACTGGACCCCCGGCACCTGGCTGGGCCGTTTCGACGACGGCGTGCCCCGGTGGCTGCAGACGTTCCGCACGCCCACGCTGGACCACGTGAGCTGGCTGTGGAGCAAGGCCGGTGACACCCACGCGATCCTCGCCGTCTCGCTCGTCTTCTGCCCGGTGGCGCTGGCCCTGTGGCGGCAGTGGCGCCCGGTGCTCTTCCTGGTGCTCACCATGGTCGGCGAGATCACCCTGTTCCTGCTGAGCGCCGCCGCGACCGGCCGCCCGCGCCCGCCGGTCGAGCAGCTGGACGGCGTGATGCCGACGTCGTCGTTCCCGAGCGGCCACATCGCCGCGACGATCTGCCTGTGGGCGGCCATCGCGATCGTGTCGACGGCCCGGATCCGGCAGTGGTGGCGCTGGGCGTTCCCGGTGCTGGCGATCGTGATGCCCGCCGGTGTGGCCCTGTCGCGCATGTACCGGGGCATGCACCACCCGACCGACGTGCTGGGCGCCTGCCTGCTGGCCGCGGCCTGGCTGAGCGTCCTGTGGTGGGTGGTGCGGCCGAACGAGAAACCCGCGACGGTCTCCGAGGCGGCCGAGGCCGCTCGACCGATGGGGAAGGCGATCGCGGCGTGACGCTGAGGGTCATGACCTGGAACATCAAGACCGGTGGGTACGACCGGCACGGTGACCGCCTCGGCGCGATCTCCGCCGTGATCGGCCGGGAGCGGCCCGACCTGCTGGCCCTGCAGGAGCTGCGCAACTTCGGCCGGCACGGCGCCCGGCGGCTGCGTGAGCTGTCCGACGCGGCGGGGATGGTGGCGCACCTGGCCCGCTCGCCGCTCGGACAGCCGGTGGCGGTGCTGGTCCGGCCATCGTTGGCGATCGCCGGGAGGGACGCCTTCGGCTGGCGTCTGCACCATGCGGCCGCGGCCGTGACCGTACGCACCCGGATCGGTCTTCTGACCATGGTCAGCGCCCACCTGAACCCGTTCTCCCCGTCCCGTCGCCGCCGGGAGGCGATCTGGCTGGCGCATCGCTTCCGGCCGTCCCGGGGTGCGGTGATCATCGCCGGCGACCTGAACGGCCTAGACCCCGGCACCGACCACACCGAGACGCTGCAGCGTCTGCCCGGGGTGCATCGCGCCCGCCACGTCGGCGTCGACGGCGTGCCCGACACCCGGGCCGTGGCCGCGTTCGGTGCGGCCGGCCTCGTGGACCTGTGGACGACGGCCGGCACCGGCGAGCCCCTGACCGTCCCCACCACCAAGGGCGGCGGCAAGGAGTTCTCCCGCATGCGCCTGGACTACCTGTTCGCCGCGCCCCAGGTGGCCCGGCTGGCGAGCCGCGTGTACGTGGTGCGCGGCGGCGACACCGAGTACGCCTCGGACCACTACCCGGTCCGGGCGGACCTGGCGATCTGACCGAAGGCTCAACTGCGGGGCGCCGCGGCCGAATCTGGCGGTCATGCGTACCCGTGCCCTCGCCGCCCTCCTCGTCGCCGCCGTAGCCGGTAGCGGCGGCGCCGCCCTGCCCGTCCACGCCGCGTCCGGTGCTGCCGAGGGGAACGTGGCCGGCGCCGGCCTGCCGGGGACCATCCCGGGGCAGTACGTCGTCACCGTCGCGGACGGCGGGTTCCAGGCGGCCGGAGCCGAGGCGGCCACCACCACGTACGTGGCGCGGATGGGGGCCGGCCAGGCACGCCGGCTCGCCGCCAACCCGCGGGTCAGGCTGGTCGAGCAGGACCGGATCCTCACCGAGCAGCAGACGCAGGCCAGCCCGACCTGGGGGATCGACCGCATCGACCAGCGGTCGGCGAGACTGTCCCGCAGCTACACGCCGACCGACGACGGCAGTTCGGTGCACGCCTACGTCATCGACTCCGGCATCCGGATCAGTCACCGGGAGTTCGGCGGGCGGGCCACCTACGGGTACGACTTCATCGACAACGACTCGACCGCCTCGGACTGCGACGGGCACGGCACCCACGTGGCCGGCACGATCGGCGGCAGCCACTACGGTGTGGCGAAGAAGGTCCGGCTGGTCGCTGTCCGGGTGCTGAACTGCAAGGGCGCCGGCACGCTGTCCGGCGTCGTCAAGGGCATCGACTGGGTGACCCGGCACGCCGTGCACCCGGCCGTGGCGAACCTGAGCCTCGGCGGCGACCACAGCCCGTCCCTGGAGGCGGCCGTCCAGCGGTCGATCAACTCGGGCGTCACGTTCGCGGTCGCGGCCGGCAACGAACACGTCAACGCGGCGACGACGAGCCCGGCCGGGCTGCGCGCGGCGATCACGGTGGGCGCCACCGACCGCAGGGACCGGCGCGCGTCCTTCTCGAACTACGGCAGCGTCCTCGACCTGTTCGCGCCCGGCGTGAACATCGTCTCGGCGTGGTCGACCGGGGACACCGCCGCCGCGGTGGCCAGCGGCACCTCGATGGCGTCGCCGCACGTGGCGGGGGCGGCCGCGCTCGTGCTCGACGAGTTCCCGGCCATGACCCCGGCCCAGGTGCGCGGTTTCCTCGTGGGCAGGGCCACCACCGGCCGGGTCACCGATCGGGCCGGCTCGCCGAACCGCCTGCTCTTCGCGCCGGCCCCGGTCGCGCCCCCGGTGATCAAGACCGCCGGGATCACGATGCGGGCCGGCCGGCCGTACGTGGGCAGGCTCGCCCTGACCGCCGGCCGCCGCGGTTCCTGGAGCCTGGCCTCGGGCGCGCTGCCACTGGGTATGTCTCTCGCCGGGACCGGCGTGATCTCCGGTACGCCGGTGGCCGCCGGCACCGCGACCATCACCGTGCGGTTCGTCGACTACGTGCCGAACACGGTGACCAGAAGGCTGACCGTGACCGTGCAGCCGTCACCGGACGCGGTGTGAGGCCGCGTACCTCCCGGACGGGAACCTTCGTGGCCGGCACCGACGCCCCGGCCACGGAGGCCAACCGGGCGAAGAGGTCGCCCGGCGCGGTCACGTGGCGGCGTCTGTGTCACTCACCTTCCGGCGCCGGCGAGGTTACCGGCAACGCTCTTCCCATATCCTAGTAAACCTAGGGAATAGGATTGACATGGCGATGGCCTGGGCGGCAGAGTGCGAGCTGCCGAGCGGTCACTCGATCGGCTGGCGAGAGGCGCCGGACCGCGGCCATTTACCCATCTAACAGATGGGAAATGTATTGTTCACCCGCCGCCGGGAACCGGTGGTGGCCCGGTCCACGAGGAGAAATCATGTCCGCGCTTGCCGTCGCCCACCCGCACTCCGCCCCCGCCGGCGGAACCACCGCGGCGCGCCCGCACGCCGCCCGGGCCGGCGCCACTGCGGCCGGCGGAACCACCGCGGCGCGCCCGCACGTCGTGCCC
>NZ_CAKUCL010000030.1 GCF_934643405.1 uncultured Actinoplanes sp. | reverse complement strand
TGCGGTGGGGCGGCATCGTGCGGTGCTGGCGCGCCGGCTGTGTGGGGTTCTGCCGCGGCAGAGTCATGGGGTGCTGCCATAGCGGCTTCGTGCGGTCCTGCCGCGCCCGACGTTGCTGCCGAGCTGCCTGCCCGGGGTGCCGACGCGCGGCTGTCCTGCGGTGCTCCTACACCGCTCTGCTGCAGCGCGGCGGGTTCGCTTCCGCGCGCTGCCCGCAAGGCGGTTCCTCCCGCTGCGCCCGTCTCCGCCGTACGCCTCCGTCCCGCGCGCCAGGTCAGCGTGACCGCGAGCCGCGGGATCTCCAGGATCGCGAGCACGACGAGCAGGTAGAACATCAGGGCCAGCCAGAGGTATCCCGGCCAGGCGAGCCACGGCAGATACCCGCCGCGAACCCCGATCAGCGTCGCCGGGATGAGCACAGCGAGCACGACGACGAGCACGCTCCCGGCCCGGCGCGCCTTACTGCCCTTGGGAAGCGGATCTTTGACCAGCCGTTTCCAGAGGTAGAGATGCACCAGGCCGACAACGAGCAGGATCAGCCCGACAAACCCCAGCAAGGTGCCTCCTCAGTTGGCCCCGACGCAAGAAGTCTCCCTGCCCGAGCCCAGCACCTTAACGAGGCCCCGCTGTCAACATCCTGAGCGCGCCGCGTTGCGCCGTCGATGCGGACGGTAGTCCCCACGCCTGGGCCGGGCGCGTGGGGTGTGGGGAGTTGCGCCGTGTGGGTGGGCGGTAGTCCCCACGCTTGGCCGGGCGGGCGGGGTGTGGGGAGTTGCGCCGTGTGGGTGGGCGGTAGTCCCCACGCTTGGCCGGGCGGGTGGGCTGTGGGGAGTTGCGCCGTGTGGGTGGGCGGTAGTCCCCACGCTTGGCCGGGCGCGTGGGGTGTGGGGAGCGGCGCCGTCTGGGCGGGCGGCAGTCCCCACGCCTGGCCGGGCGGGCGGGGTGTGGGGAGTTGCGCCGTCCGGGCGGGCGGCAGTCCCCACGCCTTCGCGGGCCGGCGGAGTGCACCCCGCGACCGGCGGCGTGCGGTGCGAAGGCGGGGCCTCAGCCGCCCGCGAACGGCGGCAACACGTCGACCGTGGCGTTGGCCGGCAGCGGGGCCTGCGGATCGTGGCAGCTCAAGCCGTCCACCAGGAAGCTCGCCGCCTTCAGGACCACACCGAGGCGCTCGCCGTGCCGATCGGTCAGCAGCTGGGTCAGCTCCTGCAGCGACCCGGCCGCGACCGCCTCGCTCGACCGGCCACCGGCGGCGGCTCGGGCGCCGGCGAAGAAACGTACGGTCAGCACCGGGTCAACCTCCGATCGCCGACATCGGGCGAGCCGGCTGCAGGAACGTGGGGTCGTCGATGCCGTGGCCGGCCCGCTTGCCCCGCATCGCGGTGCGCCAGGCCTCGGCGATTGCGTCGTCGTCGGCGCCGCCGCGGAGCAGAGCGCGCAGATCGCTTTCCGCGGTGGCGAACAGGCAATTGCGGATCTGCCCGTCGGCGGTCAGCCGTGTGCGGTCGCAGTCGCCGCAGAACGGCCTGGTCACGCTGGCGATGACGCCGACCCGGGCGGGAGCGCCGGCGGCATCGACGTGTCCGGGAACGAGCCAGGTCTCGGCCGGCGCCGTTCCACGTGAAACCGAATCCGGTTGCAGATCGAAGGGCTCCAGCGCGGCCAGGATCTCCTCGGCGGTGACCATGGTGTGACGGTCCCACTGGTGCTGCGCGTCCAGCGGCATCTGCTCGATGAAGCGCAGCTGATACCCGTACTCCAAGGCAAACCGCAGCAGCGCGGGCGCCTCGTCCTCGTTGATCCCCCGCATCAGCACGGTATTGATCTTGACGGGCGTCAGACCGGCGGCGGCGGCGGCACGCAGGCCCCGCAGGACGTCCGCGTGCCGATCTCGCCGGGTGAGCGCCCGGAAGCGCGCCGGGTCGAGCGTGTCGAGCGAGACGTTGATCCGGTCCAGCCCGGCGTCCCGCAGCGGCCCGGCGAGACGCTCGAGCCCGATGCCGTTCGTCGTGATCATCAACGACGGCCGCGGGATGAGCCGGGCGACCTGCTGGATCATGCCGACCAGGCCGCGACGGATCAGCGGCTCACCACCGGTGAACCGCACATCCCGGATCCCCAGCCGCTCGACGCCGATGCGGACGAGCCGGACCACCTCGTCGTCGGTCAGCTGCTCGTCGCGAGGCAGCCAGGCCAGACCCTCCTCCGGCATGCAATAGGTGCAGCGAAGGTTGCAGCGGTCGGTCAGTGACACCCGCAGATCGGTGGCCACCCGGCCGAAACGATCGACGAGCGCACTTTCCGCCGATCGCGCGTCTCCCATGGCATCGAATCTAGCCGCAAAGGACCCGGTCGGCAGTGATCGATTTAGTGCTGTGGATAACCCAACGCCCGCTAGAGCGCCCGCAGCGCCGACCGAACCGCCGGCTGATAACTCCCGCCGAACGCCGCCGTGTGGACAAGCAGCAGGTGCAGCTGATGCAGGGGGATCCGGTCCCGCCAGCCGTCGGCGAGCGGATGGACCTCCTGGTACGCGTCGAGGACGCGGGAGAGATGGGGCACGCCACCGAAAAGCGCCATTTCGGCCAGATCCGTCTCCCGATGACCGCCCTGGGCCGCCGGATCGATCAGCCACGCCCGCCCGTCGGCGGCCCAATGCACGTTCCCCGGCCAGAGATCCCCGTGGGTGCGGCTGGGTGCTTCTTCTCCCCCGTACGCCGCAAGCCGCGAGATGATCCCCTCGGCCCGCGCGACGTCGTCCGCCGGGAGTGCCCCCCGATCAGCCGAGATCTTGAGGTACGGCAGGAGCCGCCGCTCACCGAACCAGGCGCTCCACGATCCGGTGGTGAGCGTGTTGTCCAGCGGCAACGGCCCGATGTACCCCGCCCACGGCGCCCCGAAGGCCGTCGCCCCCGACCGATGCAGGGCCGCCAGATCACGCCCGAGCCGCGCGGCCGCCGCCTCACTGGGCGCACCCGGCTCCACCCACTCGAGGGCGAGCAGATTCGGAAGATCGACAATCACTTCCGGTACGGGCACCGTGCCCGACGACCGCAGCCAGGCCAGCCCGGCTGCCTCGGCGGCGAAGAACCCCTCGGGCGGTTCCCCGGACGGCCAGGACTTCGTGAAGAGCGAGTAGCCGTCGTCCAGGGTCAGCCGGCTGGCCGCCGACACACTGCCGCCGCCGACGGGCGTTTCCCGGATGCGCTGATGGGTCAGAAATGTCGGGAGATGCTCGGGGTGCGCGCGTAAGTACGCCTGGTCCACGGCCTTATCTTCCACTTCGGCTTACGGATGCCCGAAATCGGAGCCAAAATGCTGGCATGAGCCCTGTCACAGTGCGTTCGTACCGTCCGAGTGACCACTCCGCGGGCCGTCGCCTGTGGTCCGAGCTGACCAACCAGCACAACCAGATGTACGGCGAGCCGCCCGAGGACGCCGGCGAGGGTTTCGAGGAATACCTCACCCGCCTCGACCTGTGCGGCCTGTGGGTGGCCGACCACGCCGACGACGGAGTGATCGGGCTGGTCGGACTGCTCATCAAGGGCCGCGCGGGCGAGGTCGAGCCGATCGTCGTGACCGCGTCGCACCGGCACAAGGGCGTGGGCCGCAAGCTGCTGCGCCACGTGGCGACCGAGGCGCGCAAGCGGAACATGAGCGCGCTGACGATCTCGCCGGCCTCCCGCAACGTCGACGCGATCCGCAGTCTGCACGCCGCCGGGTACGACGTCGTCTCCTCGATCGAGCTGACCCTGGACCTCGATCGCACCCCGCACGAGTGGCAGGAGGAGGGTCTGGAGCTCCACGAGCTGCAGTTCCGTTCCTGACCCTGTGGACGACATGGCGTGTCGTCCACAGGCACACCCGCCGCGACGCCGGCCGGGCCACTCTCTCGGGCATGACCCCCGACTGCACGATCATCGTCCGCAAGGCCGCCGAACTGCTCGCCGTCATTCCGTACGTGCTGGGCTTCCACCCCTCCGACAGCCTGGTCGTGGTCGGACTGGCCGCGGGCCGTCTGGTGACCTTCGGCCTGCGCCTGGACCTGGATCCCCCGATCGAGCCGCCCGATGCCGCCCGCTTCGCCGACGTGGTGAGCAAGCAGCCGGCCGGCGCCGTCACCGTGGTCGGTTACGGCCCGCCGGGCCGGGTGACGCCCGCGATCATGCGGGTGATGGACGCCCTGCGGGGCCGCGGCATCCCGGTCCTGGAGGCGCTGCGGGTCACCGAGGGCCGCTGGTGGTCGTACCTCTGCGAGAGCTCCCAGTGCTGCCCCGACGACGGCACGCCCTGCCCGCCGCCGGGCAACGCCCTCGCCGCCCGCGAGGTCTTCCGCGGCCGGGTCGCGCTCCCCGACCGCCAGGCGCTGGTCGCTCAGGTCGCTGGGGTGACCGGTGCGGCCCGCGAGCGGATGACGGCGGCCACCGAGCGGGCCCGGCAGCGGCTCACCGATCGGTACGGGGACGACGTGCGCGCGGGCGCGGACGGCAGGCTGGTCCGCCGTGCGGGGCGCATCGCCGTGCGAGGTGCCGAGCAACGGCATCGGGCCGGGCGCTCACTGACCGACGACGAGGTCGCCTGGCTGGGCGTCCTGCTGGTCGACCGGGCGGTGTCCGACTACGCGCTGGACCGGTCGACCGGCGACGCGTGGCGCATCGGGCTCTGGACCGACGTGCTGCGCCGGGTGGACACGGCATACGTGCCCGCACCCGCCTGCCTGCTCGCGCTCGCCGCCTGGCAGGACGGACAGGGCGCGGTGGCCCGGGTCGCGGTGGAACGGGCCCTCGCCGAGGCCCGCGAGCACCGGATGGCCGGCCTGCTCGACCGCCTGCTGCTGTCCGGGGTGGGCCCCGAAGCGGTCGAGTCGCTGGCCCCGCCGGGCCCGGATTCGGTGACCGCCGATGTGGACGGTGACGGCTCAGAGAGTGACGCGCTCCGGTGACGTGTAGACGTTCATACTGGCGCCGCGCAGGAAGCCGACCAGGGTCAGACCGGACTCCTCGGCCAGCTCGGCGGCGAGCGTGCTGGGCGCGGAGACGGCCGCGAGCATCGGCAGACCGGCCATCCACGCCTTCTGGGTGAGCTCGAAGCTGGCCCGCCCGGAGACCAGCAGCACATGCCCGGTCAACGGCAGCCGGCCCTCGCGCAGCGCCCAGCCGATCACCTTGTCCACCGCGTTGTGCCGCCCGACGTCCTCACGCAGCACGACCAGCTCACCGTCCGCGGTGAACAGACCGGCGGCGTGCAGGCCACCGGTGCGGTCGAAGGTGCGCTGCGCGGCGCGCAGCCGGTCGGGCAGGCCGGCGAGGGTGCGCGCCGCGACGGTGGTCGGGTCGTCCCGCACGTCGAAGCGCGACCTGGTCCGGACCGCGTCGATGCTCGCCTTGCCGCAGACCCCGCACGAGCTGGTCGTGTAGAAGTTGCGGCTCGGGTCGGTCACCGGTGGCGGCACGTCCGCGCCGAGCACGACGTCGACGACGTTGTACGTGTTCGGGGTGTCGGTGCCGGCGCACAGCTGGGCGGTGACCACGTCGTCCGCGCTGCCGATCACGCCCTCGGTGAGCAGGAAGCCCATGGCCAGGTCGATGTCCTGGCCGGGGGTGCGCATGGTGACCGCCAGCGGCTCCTTGCGCACGCGGATCTCCAGCGGCTCCTCGGCGGCCAGGTCGTCGGGGCGCCGCCGGGGTTCGCCCGCGGTGTCGAGGTTGATTTTGAGGACCGGTCGCCGGGTCATCGTCCGCGCCATGGTCCGAGCGTATGCCGGGCGGCCGCGTAACGCCCGAGTCGCACGCGAAGCCGGAAGGGAAGAGTGGCGAGGGGAGTGATCCACCACAGCTGAGTGAGCGCCCGGTCACGCTGGACACGCGGTCGGGATACGGTACGTACGTGGGAGGGTTTGCGGCGGTGGTGCTGGCCGGTGGTGCGGCCCGGCGGATGGGTGGTGCGGACAAGCCGACCCTGACGGTGGCCGGCCAGTCCATGCTGACCCGTGTCCTGGCCGCGGTGCACGACGCCGATCCGCGCATCGTCGTCGGCCGGGTACCGCCCGACCTGCCGGTCCCGGTGCACTCCACGCGGGAGGATCCGCCCGGCGGCGGCCCGGTGGCCGCGGCCTCGGCGGGTCTCGCTCTGGTCCCGCCCGATGTCACCTTCACCGCGCTGCTCGCCGCCGACCTGCCGCTGCTGACCGGCGAGGCGATCGACGTGCTGCGGCTGACCGCCGAATCGGCGCCGATGCAGGGTGCGGTCTATCGCGACGCGGAGGGCCGCCGTCAGCTGCTCTGCGGCGTCTGGCGCACGGCGGCGCTGCGCGAGGCGGTCGGCCGGCTGGCCGAGGAGCGCGGCAGCCTGCACGGCGCGTCGGTCCGCGAGCTGATGGAATACCTGCGGGTGGCGGAGGTGTCCTGGCGGCGTCCGGGACCGCCGCCCTGGTTCGACTGCGACACCGACGACGATCTGCGTACGGCGGAGGAGTGGGCTCGTTGAGCGATCTTCAGGAATGGGTCGCGCTGGCCGGGGCGGAGCTGGGGCTGGACCCCGCCGACGTCCCGGTGGGCGCCGTGCTCGACGTGGCCCGCGATGTCGCTCACCACGTGGTGCGCCCGGGCGCGCCGGTGACGGCCTTCCTGATGGGCCTGGCCGTGGGGCGGGGAGCCGATCCGTCCGACGTGGCCGCGCGGATGAAAGCCCTGGCCGAGCGATGGCCGGTGTCCAGCACCTGAGACGTGGGCCCAGCGGGTGAGAGCGGGGCGAGCCTCCTGGCGCGGCTCGATAGGGTGACGGGAACGGAGGTGACGATCATGACGTCAGACAGCGCCGGGGACGAGACCTCGCACGAGGGCGTGTTGCTGGACGAGCCGTCCACGGCTGATCTGCGGGCCAAGGTGACCGAGGCCTGGCGGGAGTTCGCCGGGGCCCTGGCCGGGGTGCTGCGGACGCTGGACACGGGCGGGCACGTCGACCTCACGCTCGACCCCACCGCGTCCGGCACCGACCTCGCGGTCTACTCCGTGAGCATCCGGGTCCTCGAGGGCCGCGTCGTCGAGGCGCTCGCGGTCGGCAACGCCGCGCTGCCCGAGGGCTTCCGGATGGACCGCTCCTCGGTCGCCGACATGGTCGCGCTCGGCTGGTCGCCCCCGGGTGTGCTGCCCGGCTCGGGCGACTCGTTCGGGCTGAGCTCGTCGCTCGACCGGTCCTCCCAGCTGGCGACCATCGTCACCCGCACGCTGCGGGACGTCTACGGCGCCCCGCACCCGGCCTTCCTGGTCTATCTGGTGCACGACGAGCAGGACCAGCCGATCGACGCGGGCCCGCTGGGCACCGCGCGGCACGAGCCCGGCATCCACGATGTGCTCAGCCTCGACGACCTGGACTCCGACGAAGACCTCGCGGCGGCGCTGGCCGACGCGACCGACGAGGTGGTTCCGCTCGAGGAGCGCGTCCGCACGGTCGTCGCGACCATGTCCAAGACCACCGTCGACCAGCTGCAGGTCGACACCGACGGTGACATCGGCATCCGGGCCGGTTCCGCGATGGTGTTCGTCCGGGTGCGGGACAACCCGCCGCTGGTCGACGTCTTCTCGCCGATCCTCACCGAGGTCGAGCCGACCGAGCAGCTCTACGTGAAGCTGTCGGAGCTGACCAACCGGATGCCGATCGGCCGGCTGTACTGCGCGCAGGACACGGTGTGGGCGTCCATCCCGGTGTTCGGCCGCAACTTCCAGGCCACCCACCTCATGCTGGCGGTCCAGGTGATGACCGGGCTGGCCGACGAGCTGGACGACCGGTTGCACGGCGAGTTCGGCGGCAAGCGGTTCTTCGGCGAGGGTGACAAGCCGGCGTCCACCAAGGACTCGAGCGACGACCACCGTACGGGCATGTATCTATAACGGGATCCACGCGATCTGGTCCAGGGTGGACAGGTTCGATGCCAGCAGCCCGGTGTCGGTGACCGTCCACAAGGCATCGCCGACGACCAGCGCGCGCCGGACCGACGCGTAGGTCTGCGCCGGCGGGGCGATCCGTCCCGCCTCACGCAGGCCGTCCGCGGTGACGTGCAACGCCAGCGCGCCGACCGGAGCGACCGGCAGCACCAGCAGCCCGGTGGCCGGCCACCAGAGCACGGCGTGCGCGTTGTATTCGGCCTCGGACGACGCGCCCGGCACGACCTGCTGCGCGAGCCGCCTCGGGCGGGCCGGGTCGGTCGTGTCGAACAGCGAGACCTGCGTCCCGGTGACGCGGCCCTGGTCGGATGCCTCCTGCCCGATGCCGATGAGCCGGTTCTCGCCGACCGGTTGCAGATGCGCCGAGTAGCCGCTGATCTTCAGCTCGCCGGTCGCCCGCGGATGCGCCGGATCCGCCAGGTCCAGCACGTACAGCGGATCAACCTGGCGGAAGGTCACCACGTACGCCGCGGGCCCCACGAACCGTACGGCGTAGATCCGCTCGTTCTTCCCCAGTCCGCCCACCTGCGAGACCTGGGCGAGCTTCCCGTCCAGGATCCGGACGGACGAGGTCTGTGTCCGGGGATCGGTCGTCGCCACGCGCAGACGGCCGTCCCACTCGGACAGCGCGTACTGGTTGATCAGCGTGCCGGGCACCTTGCCGGTCGCCGCCAGCACCGGCTTGCCGGCCGCCGGAAGATCGAACTTGAAGATGTCCGTGCTGCCCGCCGACCGTACGAAAAACGCCCCGGGGTTGTTCGCGACGTAGAGGCTGGCCGGGGTTCCGTAGACGACGTCACCGTCGCTGACCACCGCGACCGGCGCGCCGTCGCCCAGCGCCGGCGCGGTCAGGTCGAAGGTCAGCACCCGCATCATCCCGGTCCCGGAGAACGGCGACCCGGTCGGCCGCAACACCGAGCCACAGTCCAGCCGCCCGGCCGTCCGCGCCGTCCCCGTGGTGACCTCCCAGCCGGGCAGCCACGCGTCCACCGGAGCCGAGGCGATCGCTTTCTCGCCGGCGCGCACGCCCTCCGCCGCGTACGGGAAGTCGATCTGCGGGGTGCTGCGCAGCACCACCCGCGCCACGCTGCCGTTCTGCCGCGCGTCGACCACCATGCCGTCGCCGCGGTACCGGCTGATCAACCGAGGCGTGCCGCTCAGATCGATCAGCAGGATCTCCGAGGCGGCGCCCATGGGCCGGATCCGCCGGTCCAGGAGCTGCGGGCCGACCGCGGACATCAGCACCAGGGCGCGGTCGCCGGAGAGGAGAAGGTTGGCCGGCCCGCCCGCCTCGGGGCGTAAGTCGAGCGAGCCGGTCACCTGCCGCGCGGCCGGGTCGACCACGCGGAGCACACTGCCGGCCACCGTCACGATGCGGCGGCCGTCGGTCTTCACCAGGTCGGGCTCGTCCACGCCCGCCTCGTGAACGTTCGTGCCGGAGAAGGCCGGCGCCTGGGCCTCGGAAGCCAGCGCCCGGGCCTCGCCGGGCAGCCCGCGGGTCTCGGCCCCGGTCAAGCCGCCGGGGCCGGCATTCCGCGCGGCGGCCGACCGCAGCTCCTTCTCCAGCTGCGCGCACGAGTCGAAGGCGGCCAGGCTGAGCGCCGGGCGGGATCGCTGCCGGGACACCGCGGTCGACGCGGTGCACCCGGCCAGGGGCAGTACGGCGAGCAGGGCCACGAGGCGGCGAGACATGGGGGTTGGACGCCGCCGCCCGGCAGGTGGTTCCGCTAGACGCTCGGAACCGGGGTCGGGGTCTCCACCAAGCGGGACAGCACGATCATGCTGCGCGTCGACGTGACGAACGGCTCGGCTCGCAGGCGCTCGAGCGCCTGTTCCAGGTGTCCGATGTCGGCCGCCCGCAGATGCACCAGCGCGTCCGCCTCGCCGGACACTGTGTACGCGCCGACGACCTCGGGGTGCCGGCGGGTGGCCACGGTGATCTGCGCCGGCGTGGTGCGGCCGGTGCAGAACAACTCGACGAAAGCCTCGGTGTTCCAGCCGACCGCGGACGGCTCGATCACCGCGGTGAAGCCCTTGATGACCCCGCCGGATCGAAGCCGGTCGACGCGTCGCTTCACGGCCGGCGCGGACAGCGAGACCTTCGCGCCGATCTCCGCGTACGACGCTCGCGCGTCCGCCACCAGCAACGCAACGATTCGCTGGTCAACGGCGTCCATCTGCAACGATTCGCCTCCATCGCACAAGAAAAGCCGCTGTTTCGTGCCGTGAAGCCTACCTACGCTCTTGTTCATGGGCCACACCGAGCGCTTGCCGCGAAACCGGACATATCTCATGTGTCCGCCGGACCATTTCACGGTCGAGTACGCGATCAATCCCTGGATGGACATCACCGTCGAGGTCGACGCGTCACTCGCGCTCAAGCAATGGGACATGCTGCGCACCACGCTCGCCGACCTCGGCCACACGGTGCACGTCCTCGACCCGGAACCGGGGCTGCCCGACATGGTGTACGCGGCCAACGGCGCCTTCTCGGTCGACGGCACCGTCTACGGCGCGCAGTTCCGGCACCCGCAGCGGGCCGCGGAGGCGCTGGCGCACCGGGGCTTCTACACGGGCGGCGGGTGGGACTTCGCCAGCCCGGTGCACGTCAACGAGGGCGAAGGTGATTTCGCGTACCTGCCGGCGGCGTACGGGGGAATGGTCCTGGCCGGTTACGGGTTCCGCACCGACCCGGCCGCCCACGCGGAGGCGCAGGAGGTGCTCCGCCGCCCGGTGCTTTCGCTGAAGCTGGTCGACCCGGCGTTCTACCACCTGGACACCGCGCTCGCCGTGCTCGACGACCGGCACATCGCGTACTACCCGGGCGCGTTCTCGCCGGCCTCACAACGCGTGCTGGCCCAGCTCTTCCCGGACGCCGTCATCGCCGACCGCCAGGACGCCGAGGCCTTCGGGCTGAACCTGGTCAGTGACGGACGTCACGTCGTGCTGAACACCGAGGCGGTCGCGATGGGCGACAAGGTGCGAGCCGCCGGATATCTCCCGGTCCATGTCGAGCTCACCGAGCTCAAGCGCGGCGGCGGAAGCGTGAAGTGTGCCGTGGCGGAGCTGAGGCGGTGATGCGCGCGGGCAGCCGTGCGCAAAGATGGATCGCATGACCGACGACAATCGTTCCACGGAGAAGCAGGAAGACGGTTCCGTCATCGTGGTCGGACCCGACGGGCGTCCGATGGGCACGGTCGAGGCCGACGGCAGCCTGACCCCGGAGGAACCGGGCAACCTGATCGAGCAGCCGGCCAAGGTCATGCGCATCGGCAGCATGATCAAGCAGCTTCTCGAGGAGGTGCGCGCGGCGCCGCTCGACGAGGCGAGCCGGGGCCGGCTGCGTGAGATCCACCAGCGCTCGATCACCGAGCTGGAGGACGGCCTCGCCCCCGAGCTGCGCGAGGAGCTGGAACGGCTGTCGCTGCCGTTCGAGGGCGACACCCCGCCCAGCGAGGCCGAGCTGCGGATCGCGCAGGCCCAGCTGGTCGGCTGGCTGGAGGGCCTGTTCCACGGCATCCAGGCGGCGCTGGTGGCGCAGCAGATGGCGGCCCGGCTGCAGCTCGAGCAGATGCGCGGTGGCGGCGGCCGCCCGGCCCTGCCGATGGGCCGCAACGGCATGGTCCCGGGCATGCCCGGCGCCGGAGCCGGCGGTGACGGCCGCGAGGGCCGCACCGGGCAGTACCTATAGATCGAACAGATCGCGCAGGTAACGCGCCACCCCGTCCTCGTCGTTGGTCCTGGTCACCTCGTCGGCGACCTCCTTGACGGCGGGGTGCGCGTTGCCCATCGCCACCGATCGGCCGGCCCAGGTCAGCATCGGGATGTCGTTCGGCATGTCGCCGAAGGCGATCACCTCGGACGCCTCGACGCCCTCGTGCTCGCAGAGCCAGGCCAGTCCGGCCGCCTTCGTCACCCCGACCGCGGAGATCTCGACGAGCGCGGCGGACGACGAGCGGGTCGGCTCGGCGACGTCCCCAAGCGTGTGGCTGACCAGCTCGAAGAAGTCGTCCGGCTGATGGCTGGCCGAGCGGGCGAGCAGCTTCACGGCCGGCACCGAGGTGAGCTCCTCGGGCGTCTTCAGCACCCGCACCTTGTCGTGCTCGGTCTCCCAGCGCACCGGCCACGCCTGCTCGTACCGGAAGGCGCGGCCGTCCTCGACCTCCACCGCGAGGGCGATGTCCGGCACCGCCTCACGCAGCCGCTTCGCCACGTCGAGCAGCAGGTCGACGGCGAGCGGCTGGGCCCGCACGATCTCGTCGGTGTCCGGGTCGTAGACCACCGCGCCGTTGGCGCAGATGGCCGGCACCGGCTCGGTCATCTGGTCGTAGAGCTGCCGCAGCCAGCGGACGGGACGTCCGGTGACCAGCACGAGAGGTACGGGAAGGGCGTCGATCACCTCGATGGTGCGTTTGCTCAACGTGCCGTCGTGGTGGATCAAGGTGCCGTCGATGTCGGTGGCGACCAGGCGAAAAGAACTCATCAATTTAAAAGTAACCGGTCCAGGTACTTCGCCACGCCGTCCTCGTCGTTGGACAAAGTGATCTCGTCGGCGACCGCCTTCACCGCCGGATGGGCGTTGGCGACCGCGACGCGGCCCCAACCGGCCCACTCGAACATGGTCAGGTCGTTCGGCATGTCCCCGAACACCAGCACGTCCGCCGGGTCGACGCCGATCGCCTCGGCCACCACCGCGAGCCCGGTCGCCTTGTGCACGTTCGGCGGGCAGATCTCCACGTAGTTGAGCCCCGCCTGGGTGACCGTGGCCACCTCGGGCGGGACCAGGCGGCGGGCCATGTCGAGCAGATCGTCCACGTCGCAGGTGAAGGACCGCGCGAACGCCTTGATCACGTCACCGGCGACGCATTCCTGCCGGGGCCGCGCCTCGACCGTCACCGGGTATCGCCACGTCGGGTCGTAGTCGCCCCACAGCGGGGCGTCGTCGTGCTCGAGCGCCTCGACCATGACCGACAGCGGGCCGGCCTCGGCCTCCAGGGCGGACAGCACCCGCGCGACGGCCGAGCCGGGAAGGCGGGACTGCAACAGATACCGCGACTCGCTCTGGTCGAGGACCCAGCCGCCCTGAGCCATCACCAGGAAGTCGGCGTCGCGGATGTCGTTGCGGGTCAGCGAGGCAAGCCGCGGGCCGCGCCCGGTGGCGCCGACCACGCGAATGCCGGCAGCCCGGACCCGATCGAGGACCTCATGGGTGTAGGCGGACACGGTGTCGTCGCTGTGCACGAGCGTGCCGTCGAGATCCGTCGCGATCAGCTTGGGCAGTCCCGGCTTGACCATCGAAACCTCCGAGGGTGGGGCAACCCCCGCGGAGGGCGGAAGGAGAACGTTACACCCGTGCGGCTACCAGCGGCTATGACTTCTGGTAGCCGCAGGGTGTATTGAGCGTTAGCGGACGGGTTCCAACACGTCGCGACCGCCCACGTACGGCTGCAGTGCCTTGGGCACCCGCACCGAGCCGTCCGGCTGCTGATGGTTCTCCAGGATCGGAATCAGCCAGCGGGTGGTGGCGAGCGTGCCGTTCAGCGTGGCCGCGGTCTGCGTCTTGCCGTCCTCGTCCCGATAACGGATGTTGAGCCGCCGCGCCTGGAACGTGGTGCAGTTCGACGTCGAGGTCACCTCGCGGTACCGCCCCTGCGACGGCACCCAGGCCTCGCAGTCGAACTTGCGGGCCGCGCTGGTGCCCAGATCGCCACCGGCCACGTCGATCACCCGGTACGGGATCTCGACCTTGGCGAGCATCTCCTCCTCCATCGCGAGCAGCCGCTTGTGCTCCTCGGCGGCGTCCTGCGGCTTGCAGAAGGAGAACATCTCCACCTTGTCGAACTGGTGCACCCGCAGGATGCCGCGCACGTCCTTGCCGTACGACCCGGCCTCGCGGCGGTAGCAGGTCGACCAGCCGGCGAAGCGTTCCGCGCCGGCGTCGAGGTTCAGGATCTCGTTCGAGTGGTACGCGGCGAGCGGCACCTCCGACGTACCCACCAGGAAGAGGTCGTCCGCCTCCAGGCGATAGACCTCGCTGGCGTGCGCGCCCAGGAACCCGGTGCCCTCCATCGACTCCGGCTTGACCAGGGTCGGCGTGATCGACGGGGTGAAGCCGTGCTCGACGGCCTGCGCGATCGCCATCTGGAGCAGGCCGAGCTGCAGCAGCGCGCCCACGCCGGTCAGGAAGTAGAACCGCGAGCCGGACACCTTCGCGCCGCGCTCCGTGTCGATCGCCCGCAGGCCCTCGCCCAGCTCCAGGTGATCCTTCGGGTTCTCGATCTGCGGGATGTCGCCGACCTCCCGCAGCACGACGAAGTCGTCCTCGCCGCCGGGCGGCACCCCGTCCTGCACCACGTTCGGCACCGCGAGGTGGGCCAGGCGCAGTGCCTCGTCGGCGGCGCCGGCCTCGGCCTCGGCCGTCTTGACCTCGGCGGCCAGCTCCTTCGTGCGGGCCAGCAACGCGGCGCGCTCGTCACCGGACGCCTTGGGCACCTGCTTGCTCAACGATCGCTGCTCGGCCCGCAGGGACTCGAACCGCTGGGTGGCGGCCCGGCGCTGCTCGTCGGCGCGCAGCAGGTCGTCCACCACCTCGGTGGACTCGCCGCGCAGTCGCTGGCTGGCGCGGATCAGTTCGGGGTCCTCGCGGAGCAGACGCAGGTCAATCACGATTGCCGAGCCTACCGGCGGCCGGGTCCGATCATCACCCGGATATCCCTCGGTGTCCCGAACCGTTGGGCTCGTCGCGGTCGTCGGGGGACGGGGTGAACGGCTGGACCGGCGAGACGGTCAGCTCCAGCGGCTCCTCGACGGCCGGCTCCTCCGGCTCGGGTCCCCGGCGCCACGACCACACGGCCGGCGGATCCTCGTCGTCCGCCGCGGCCGGCTCGATCGCGGCATCGGCCCCGGGGGCGTGGCGGCCGGCCAGGTACAGCGCCAGCATGGCGAGCAGGGTTCCGGCGATCGCACACCACAACCCTCTCCCGTACGCGACCTGCACGTCATTGCTGTCGACATCGATGAACGTGCGAGGGATCGTCCGGCTCTCGCTGCCCAGGGAGAAGCTGAGCGCGAGCAGCAGGCCCAGCAGGGTCCCGCCGGCGCTCAGCCCGACCAGGCTCGCGTAACGGCGTCCGGCCCGCGGGCCGAACATGGTCAGCACCACCCCGATGACGAGCAGGAAGATGCCGAACAGGACGCCCGTGCCGAGCGCACCCAGGTCGGCCGCGCCGGTCGGCAGCGACAGCTTCCCGCGGCCGGTCAGCGAGTACGCCTGGTCGACCGTGGTGACCTGCCACTCGGAGACGATCGAGCCGAAGAACGCGACGGCGGCCAGCACGGCCGACAGCGGCACCACGCGGCGATCGGCGAGCAGGCCGCGCGCGACGGCCGGGCCGCTCCAGCGCGGGCGTGGCGGCCGCGACGGGCCGAACTCGACCACGGCCTCCGGCGGCGTGACATCGATCGGCTGCTGCTGGGGGGCGGGCATGAGACCCATGATGTCCTGTGACCCGGTCAAGCGGCCACCGGCTGCGGGATGGACTAGCGTTCTCATCATGCCTATTCGCACTGCTTCGGCCCGCTGGCAGGGGAACCTCACCGAGGGTTCCGGCACGATGAAGACCGGCAAGGGCGGCTACCAGGGGAACTACTCCTTCAAGTCCCGCTTCGAGGAGGGCGAGGGGACGAACCCGGAGGAGCTGATCGGCGCCGCGCACGCCGGCTGCTTCTCGATGGCGTTCTCCAAGAGCCTCGCCGACGCGGGCTTCACCCCCACCTCGGTCGAGACCACCGCCAAGGTGCACCTCGACAAGGGCGACGGCGGCTTCTCCGTCACCCGCATCGATCTCGAGACCACGGGCGACGTCCCCGGCGTCGACGAGAACACGTTCCAGAAGCTCGCCGAGGACGCCAAGGCGAACTGCCCGATCTCCCGGCTCCTGTCGCCGGGTGCGGAGATCTCGCTGAGCGCCAAGCTCGCCTGACCGCCGATCCTGCCTGCCGATGCGGTCCCCCAGGACCGCATCGGCTTCCTGGCGCACAATGGTCGCGTGCCGGTCGACATGAGTCGTGAACGCTTCGAGGAGCTGGTCGGCGAGGCCCTCGACGAGGTTCCTCGCGAGCTGCTGTCGGTGATGAACAACGTGGTGTTCATGGTCGAGGACGAGCCACCGGACGGCAACGACGACCTTCTGGGTCTGTACGAGGGGACCGCGCTCACCGACCGGGGCTGGGACTACGCGGGTGTGCTGCCCGACCGGATCACCATCTATCGCCTGCCCACGCTGAAGATCTGCGACTCCGAGACGGATGTCGTCGACGAGGTGGCGATCACCGTGGTGCACGAGATCGCTCATCACTTCGGCATCGACGATCATCGCCTGCACGAGCTCGGATGGGGCTGACCAGCAAATCATCGGTCGACGCCACCTCCTACGCTCAAACTCCGAGACACCACAGGAGGACTTCATGCGCAGCGAGCTCTTCTCGGCGGAGAACCTGGAGAAGGAGTCGGCCCAGCCCGGACTGCGGCTGCAGAATTCCAAGCTGCTCAAGGCCGAGCTGAACGGCGACTTCATGGCCCGCGTCGGTTCGATGGTCGCGTATCAGGGGCAGGTGCAGTTCGAGGCGCTCGGCTCCGGCGGCATCGGCAAGTTCCTCAAGCAGAAGCTGACCGGCGAGGGTGTGCCGCTGATGCGGGTGCGCGGCCAGGGTGACGTCTTCCTCGCCGAGCGCGCCGCCGACATCCACCTGATCGACCTGGAGCCGGGCGACGCGCTGTCGATCAACGGAGCGAACGTGCTGGCCTTCGACTCGTCCCTCAAGTACGACATCAAGATGGTCAGCGGCGTCGGCGCGATGTCCAACTCCGGCCTGTTCAACTGCGTGTTCAGCGGACAGGGCCGGATCGCGATCACGACGAAGGGCACGCCGGTGGTGCTGACCGTCGACCAGCCGACCTATGTCGACCCGCAGGCGGCGATCTGCTGGTCGGCGAGCCTGCAGACCGGCTACCACCGGGCCGATCAGCTCGGCCTGGGCACGCTGCTGGGCCGCACCACCGGTGAGCGGTTCACCATGAGCTTCGCCGGTCGGGGCTTCGTCGTGGTTCAGCCCTCCGAGGAGCCCCCGGGCGGCCTGGCCGGCGCCGCCGGCGGCCAGCAGCAGGGCGGCGGCATCCTGGGCGGCCTGTTCAACGACTAGACGGCCTCGCCTGCGGCTCGGCGGCATTGCGCGACACCGACAGCCGCAATGCGTCCGTCGGGACGTGTCAGGCGTGGTCGCCGGCTCGGAGGCGGGCCAGCCAGGCGGCTGAGTCGGCGAAGTCGGCGTCGGAGAGGCCGGCCGGGGCCTTCACCGGCTCCTCGCGGGTCAGACGGTGCCGGGGGTAGCTGCCGAGGAAGCGCACCTCCGCGCAGATCCGCCGCAGCCCCTGCAACGCCTCGCCGAAGCGGGCCTCGGCCACGTGGCCGGTGCAGTCCAGGAAGAACACGTACGTGCCGAGCTGCTCGCCGGTCGGCCGGGACTCGATGCGGGACAGGTTGATGCCGCGCACCGCCAGCTCGGTGAGCACCGCCAGCAGCGCGCCCACCTGGTCGCGCCGGATCGAGACGGCCAGCGACGTCACGTCGTCGCCGGTCGGCTCGGCCGGCGGGCCGGGGCGGGTGAGCAGCGCGAAGCGGGTGACCGCGTCGGCGTGGTCGGCGACCTTGTCGGCCAGCACGGTGAGCCCGTTGCGCGGCACCCCGATCGGCGCGCACAGGGCCGCGTCGCACTCGCCGGCCGCCGCGCTGATCGCCGCCGCCGCGTTGGACAGCACGTCGACCACCGTCGCGTCCGGCGCGTTGGCGAGCAGCCAGTTGCGGCACTGGGCGGACGCCTGCGGATGGGCCGCGATCGTGCGGATCGCCGCGAGCGGGGTCAGCGCCCGCGCGGCCAGCACGAACTCGACCGGCAGCACGACCTCGCGGGTGATCACCAGGGGGCTGCCGGTGGCCAGCTCGTCCAGCGTGACCGGGACGGCGCCGCCCACCGAGTTCTCCAGGGGGACCAGCGCCGCGTCGGCGTCACCGGACCGCACGGCCTCGAGCGCCTCGGGCACGCTGCGCGCCGGGGTGCGGACGCCGTGCTCGGCGGCGGAGATGGTGCGCAGGGCGGCCTCGGTGAAGGTGCCCTCCGGACCGAGGTAGACGAAGCGGGTGGGCGGCGTTCCCGGCATGCCCGCAGTCTATGCCGTCAGAAGCCGCAGGCCAGCACGCGGATGCCGGCCGGCGCCTCGGTCTGCACCCGGTCGATGCAGACGTCCGAACCGGCCGTGACCAGCGCCAGCAGCCTGCCCTTGCCGGTGCTGACCACCATCAGCGGCTCGACCTCGTCCCGGTCCTTGCCGGTCTCCTCGACCGTGGTGAACGACCAGGCGCCCGAGCAGAACGGGCCCTCGTAGACCCGCAGCGGCGTGGCCGGGATGCCGGTCGCTCCCTTGATCAACGCGAGGATCTGCGTGCCGGTCGGCTCGCCGCTGCACTTCGCCGCGTGCGAGGGGGTCGGCGTGGCCGGCTTCTCGGTGGGCGCTGTCGTGGCGGGCGGGGTGTAAGCCGGATAGGTCGTGGCGGTGGGATAACCGGTCGGCACCGGCGTGGTCGGCAGCGTGCCGACCGGAAGGGCCGGCGCGGACGCGACCGGCGGGACGGCCGGCGAGGGTGCCGAGACGGGGGGCGACGTCGGCTTGGGCTGCGGCGGTGCGCCGCAGGCCGCCAGCAGGGCCAGCGCGCCGGCCAGGGGGATCAGGCGTGTGCGGGGGGACACGCCGACATGGTAGGCCGGGTGCCGGTCAGGGCGTGATGCGATGACCGGCGGCGGTGAGCGTGGCCACCGCCTCGGTCAGGCGCACGGTGGGCACGAGCAGATAGTCGGTCGTGTAGGTGGAAAAAGTCACGATGTTCACCCGGGCGTCGGCCAGCGGGCCGATCAGCGAGGCGAGCACCCCGGTGAGGGCCAGATCGAGCGGCCCGACCACGCGCAGGCAGCGCCAGGCGGTGTCGGCGACCGCGCCCTCCGGCACCCGGTCGCACGGGCAGATGATCGAGAGTTCGTCGGGCGCCCAGCTCAGCGAGATGACGCTCTTTTCGTCCGGCCCGTTCGCCAGCGAGGCAGGCACCGGCGACCCGGCCGGCAGCCGGCACACCGCGTACTCCTCCGGTAACAGGTCTAGATCGAGCATGAGGGCAGACTACGTTCCGTCGATCATTCTTGCCCAGTGCGGTGGATCACCCGTCCTCGGACGGGTCAGTAGCGGACCGCCGAGAAGAACGTCAGCGACCCGACCACGCGCTCGCCGTCCAGCAGGGGCGTGGCGATCGCGTCGACCGTCAACGGGGTCTCGCCGGGACCCGGCACCACCCGCAGCAGTCCGCGCGCGAGGCGTTCGCTGCGCAGCGCCAGCAGTGGCGGGATCTTTTCGGCGTCCGACTCCTCCAGCTCGCCCGCGCCCGCGGTGAAATCCAGCAGGCGCAGCACCGCGCCCAGCGGCTGGCCGATCGCCTCCGGCGGCTTGCCCAGGCCGAGCAGCTCGCCGCACGAGGCCGACACGGCCAGGATCGCGGTGGTGGTGCCGATGATCAGGCACGGCTCGGTGGCTGCCGCCACGGTCGCCGTCCACCGGTCGGCACCGGGGACGAACTCGGCCTCGGCCGGCGTGCGCGCCTGGGGCACGAACGCTCCCGAGAGTGAGAGCTCGACGTGGGCCACCCGGTCCTCCTCGCTCCTTCCGGGTCGATGGGGGAGTCGCGGCTGTGACCGTTTCCGATCAATCGCCGCGACGCCTAACCCGTCGACGACACTGGGAGGAACGTTACCGGCGTGCTGGCCGCTTGTCAGTGGCCGTTTGTCCGTCGCCGTACCAGCGGTAGTCGCCGGCCGGGCGGTAGGGCGCGTTTGCCCAGGTCGCGGGGTGGCTCGCGACAGCTGAGAGCTTGCCGGCCGTCGCCGGCGAGATGCGGGCGCCCCCGGCGATGAGCAGCCGGTCGAGCTCCTTGTCCGTCGCGACCAGGACCTCCTTCGGCAGACCGTGCACGCTGATCACGCCGGAACCGACAAAAGTGAGCACCGGGGTGACCGGGACGCTGAGGCCGACGGCGGCGGACAGGGCCTTGCTCGCACGGCGGGCCTCACGACGAGCCTCGGCAACGTACTGCGGGCGCTTCCCGTTGATCTGCACGACGTCACCGGCGATCAGGACGCGGGCCCGGCCGTGGTCGGCGACCGTCACGGCGTACACACCGCCGGGGCCGATGGCCAGGAAGCCGGCGCGGTCGTCCGCAAGATCGGGTTCGTAGTATCCCTGCGCGTCGGTGCGCGGCCAGTCCACGATGTGCCAGTTCGGTCCGAGTCGATCGAGCCGGGTGAGCGCTCGGGCGCCGGCTGCCTCGAGGCGGCGGGCTTCCCGCTCGGCGCGACGACGACGCGCCCAGTCCGCGGGTGACTGCCGCGGCGGTGCCTCCAGGGCGGTGGACGGCTGGCTCAACGGCTTGAGACTCTTGGACGGTACGGGCAGAGCAGGGCGTGCTGGGAAGACAGTCACTGCGACCTCCGGCAAAAGGTCCTTCGGGCTCTCTTTCCATCACCGTACGTGCTTAGCCCCCTACGGAAGCAAGACGGTGAAGGAGAAAGAAAGGGGAGTGAGTGGGGATGAATGCCGCATTCACGCACCATGACTTCTTGCGGATGGTGCATCTTGCGGTCTGTCCTTCCGTTCGGCCAGTTCCAGAACCAAGTTAGCCTCACCTTCGCTTTCGCGCACCAAGGTCTCATGATCTAGTCAGAGCGTCATCGGACGACCGCGCCGAGTGCCGGGGAGGCCCATGTGGTGCACTACGTCGACAGTGAGGTCGGCCCGCTGCGTACGGTCCTGTTGCACCGGCCGGGCGCGGAGCTGGCGCGGCTGACCCCCAGGAACAACGACTCGCTTCTCTTCGACGGGATCCCGTGGGTGGCCCGCGCCCAGGAGGAGCACGACGCCTTCGCCGAGGCGTTGCGCTCGCGCGGCGTCGAGGTGCTCTATCTGGGCACCCTGCTCGCCGAGACGCTGGAGGTGGCCGAGGCCCGCGAGGACCTCACCGAGAGCGTGCTGGACGACCAGCGGCTGGGCGACACGCTGCGGGACAGCATCCGGCGGTACCTCGACGATCAGGATCCGCAGCGCCTCGCCGGCGTGCTCATGGCCGGCCTCGCGCACGAGGAGCTCAAGCCCGGGCCGGGCGGCCTGGTGTACGAGATGATGCACCGGCTCGACTTCGTCATCGATCCGCTGCCGAACCTGCTGTTCACCCGCGACTCGTCGCTGTGGGTGCGCGACCGCGCCGCGGTCACCAGCCTGGCCATGCCGGCCCGCCGGCGGGAGACGACGCTGACCCGGGCCATCTACCGGCATCACCCGCGCTTCGCCGGCACCGGTCTGCTCTACGACCCGAGCCTCGAGCACCTCGAGGGCGGGGACGTGCTGCTGCTCGCGCCGCGGGTGCTGGCGATCGGGGTCGGCGAGCGGACCACCCCGGCCGGTGCCGAGCGGCTGGCCCGGCGGGTCTTCGCGGCCGGCCTGGCGCACACGATCCTCGCGGTGCCGATCGCTCAGGAGCGGGCGACCATGCATCTCGACACGGTGTGCACGATGGTCGACGTCGATGCGGTGGTGATGTATCCGGCCATCGCCGACTCGCTGGAGGCGTTCACGGTGACCGCCGGCCCGGACGGGGAGCCGCGGGCTCAGGCGCCGCGTCCGTTCCTGGCGGCCGCGGCCGAGGCGATGGGCATCGACCGGTTGCGGACCATCGACACCGGCCTCGACCCGGTCACCGCCGAGCGCGAGCAGTGGGACGACGGCAACAACACGCTGGCCATCGCGCCGCGGGTCTGCGTCGCCTACGAACGCAACGTCGAGACCAATGCTCAGCTGGAGCGGGCCGGCATCGAGGTGGTCCGGATCAGCGGGTCGGAGCTGGGCAGCGGGCGCGGCGGGCCGCGCTGCATGAGCTGCCCGGTCGAGCGGGCGCCGCTATAGGTCCGTCACCCGCACGTGCGACACGATCAGCTCGGGCGTCGGCACCTCGCCCGGGACCAGATGCGCGCGGCCGGGGAAATCGAAAACCGCCAGTTCCAGCTGTACGGCGTAGTCCGGCGCCTGCCCGACCCGCTTCACCACCCGGCCGTCGACCGTGAACTCCAGAGCGCCGGGGCGCCAGTCCACGCCGTACGTGTGGAAAGCCGTGATGTCGATCGGCAGGGTGACCTGCTCCCACTCCTCGGTCAGCCGGGGATCGCGGAAGCGGTGCAGGCCCATCCCGACGGCCTGCGGGTCGGTGCCGAAGACCTCCACGACGCAGATCTCGCCGGAGCGCTCGGGGCGGTCCTCGATGCCGGAGAGCCAGAACGCCACCATCGAGCGTGGCGTGATCACCCCGCGCATCCGGATCTCGACGTGCCCGTAGCGCGGGGTGCAGCCCCAGAACGCCGGCTGCTCCTCGCGCACCCGCTGATCCTCCAGGAACGGCTGCCCACCGACCGTGCTGCCGACCGGGCCGGAGAAGTTGGCGCTCTGAATCCCCGACACCCGCAGCGGCGTCTCGTGGACACCCTCGGCCCACAGCCCCTGCGACGGCGGAATGCTCAGCCGCAGCTCGGCGTCGCGCACCTCGTACGTCGCCTCGGAGGTCGCGCGGGAGCTCCAATGCGGCAGGTACCACGGCACCCACACAGAGCGATCCAGCTCCACCCCATCGAACCGCTCGTTAAGCACAATTCACCGTAACGGCGCTGTGTCGCAAGTGCCCTCTCACCGGTTACAAGGCAATTGCCGCGGAGCGAAGCGACGCCAGCTAACGCAACGTCAGCTGCCGGCCGATCAGGCCCTGCTTGGCTCGGCGGGCGTCCGCGTCCAGCGGGCCGGTCTCGGCGAGCGTGTCCGCGTAGCGCTTCGCGAAGTCGGCCAGCGGGGCCTCCCAGTCGGCCGCTTCCGGCTCGCCCGGGATGTCCCAGACCGGCACCAGGAGGCCGTGCGCGCGGAACATGCCGGCGAACTTCGTGTTCTCGCCGAGCAGCAGGTCGTTGGCGGCGGACAGCCGGGCCAGCGCGTCCAGCGACTGGTCCTCCGGCTCGGGCAGCACCCAGCGCACGTGGCCCTTGTCCGGGGCGACGCGGCACCAGTACGCGGCGTGGGCCGCGCTCATCCGCACGGTCGGGTAGATGGAGGCATTCGCCCGTTCGAGGGATGCCTTCACGTTCGGGTCGTCCGCCTGCTCGGCGTCCAGCCAGTACTCGAAGCCGTCGTGCATGGTGATCTCGAGCGGGGCGTCGACCAGCACGTCCTGCAGGCGCGGGCCCTCGCCGGGGAGCGCTGGGACGGAGACCGTGCCGCCCGGCTCGGTGCGCAGCGCGCTGAGGATCGCCACCGCGAGGTCGCGGGACACGTCGCCGGACTGCACGTGCCGCTGCAGACCGATGAAGACCCGGCCGTCCGCACGCGTCATCGCAGGCCAGGCCATGGGCAGCACGGTCGACAGCGTGATCGGCCGCTCGCCGTACTCCGCGATGATCTCGGGCTTGAGGGTCAGCGGCGCGGACGCGGCCGGCACCAGTTCGCGCAGCGCGATCCACTCCGGCTCGTCCGTCATGCCCTCGAAGGGACGGGCGACGAAGATGTCCCGCACCTTCTCGCGCTTGGGTGCGTTCTGGCGTTGGTTGCGACGCTTGCTCACGGCGAGACAGCCTAGGCGCTGCGCGACGGAATGGGGCACTCCGCCCCGCCGTGTTCAGGCTCGGGGCAACCGGACCTCGGCCGTCGTGCCGCCACCCTCCCGGGGACGCAGCGAGACCCAGCCCTGCTGGCGTTCGACCAACCGCCGTACGAGATAAAGCCCCAGCCCCGCTCCGGGGTGGTGCCGATCGCCGGAGTCGCCCTGCCAGTACCGCTCGAACGCCCGCTCGACGTCTTCCGGCCGGATGCCCGCGCCCCGGTCCGACACCCGGAAGCGCAGCGTCTCCTCGTCCACCCCGGCGCATATCTCGACGACCGTGTCCGGCGGCGAGTACTTCTCGGCGTTGGTGGCCAGCTCGGTCAGGATCGTGGCGATGGTGTCCCGCTCGCCGTACGCCTTGGGCAGGTCGTCCGGCAGGTTCTCGGCCACGATCCGGCGGCGCAGGTCGGCGGGCAGCTCGTCGACCGCCTCGCGCAGCGCCTCGGACAGGTCGAACGGGCCGGCCGGCGCCACGCCGATCTCGCCCTCCTCGCTGGTCGCCGAGAGCAGGCGGTCGACCAGGCGGGCCAGTTCCCCGGCCCGGGTGCCGATGATCCGGACCGCCTCCTGCCGGCCGCCCTCGCCGAGCGAGCCCCAGTGGTTGGTCAGCGTGTCCGCGTACCCCTTGATCACCGTGACCGGCGTGCGCAGCTCGTGGCTGGTGACCGCCACCCAGAGGTCGCGGTTGTCCTGGCGGCGCGCCTCGCCGTGCACCGGCAGGCCGGGCTGCCCGGCGTAGAGCCGCCCGATCGAGCTGGCCAGCAGTTCCAGGACCGCGTGGTGCTCCGGTGAGGGATCGCGCTGGTCGTCGCCGAAGTAGACGTGCAGCGAGCCGACGGTCTTCTCGCCGGTCTCGCACCGGGCGCCCAGCATGAGGCGCAGGTCGCCGCCCTCGATCTGCTTGGCGAACTCGTCGTTCAGCGAGTCGAGCGGGATGAGCAGGCTGCGGCCGCCGCTGAGCCGGTCGTCCTCGCGGCCCACCCGGCGGCCCAGCGCGGGCGCGCAGGCACCGGTGGCGGCGACGATGCGGCCGTGACCGGTCGCGTACTCCGCGAAGCCCGCCCCTCGGCCGCCGAGGACCTCCTGAGCGAGCCGGACGAGCGCCTGGATGATGGGCAGGCCCATCTCACCGGCGTTGATCCGGTCGAGGACCGCGATCTGACCACGGATCAGTGCGGGGTAGTCGGGACGCTCCGGCATGTCTGCGAGTTTGCCTCGGTTCCGCGGTTTTGGGCAGATGGCCGATCGGGGATGGTGCCGGTATTCACCGGACAGTGTCGCACGTCACATCCGGCTCAGATGATCGAGGACGAATCGAGGACGATCGGTGATCACGCCGTCCACCTGGTGTTCCAGGACGAGCTTGAGATCGGCTTCCTCGTTCACGGTCCACACGTACGCCCGATGGCCCGCGGCCCGGACGGCCGGCAGAAGTCCCGGCCGGTTGCGCACCAGCCCGATGCCCGGCCCGGCGATCCGCGCGCCGAACGGCAGCTTCCCCCGGCCCACCCCGGGCGGCAGCAGTTCCAGCAGGTAGACCGTCGGGATGCCGGGCGCCTGGGCCCGGATGCGGCGCAGCGCGAGGGCAGCGAACGACATCACCGTGACGTGCACCGGATCGTCCGGCGACGGATCGGCCAGGCCGTGCCGGCGCAGCGTCTCGACGAGTCTGCGCTCGACCTCGGCGCCGTACCGTGACGGGTGTTTGGTCTCGATGAGTAACCGGACGGGACGCCCGCAACCACGCACCGTCTCCAGCAGCCGGTCCAGCGTGAGCAGCCGGGTGAGGTCGGGCAGCGGTTCCTCGTCGCCCGGGTACGCCGGGTGCCAGGAGCCGAAGTCCAGCGCGTCGAGCTGGGCCAGGGTCTTGGTGCTGACCAGGCCACGACCGTTGCTGGTGCGGTCCAGCCGGCGGTCGTGCACGCACACCAGGTGACCGTCGCGGGTGAGCCGGACATCGCACTCGAGGCCGTCCACGCCGTCGTCGAGCGCACGCAGGTAGGCACCCAGGGTGTGCTCCGGGAGAGCGTCGGCCCCGCCACGGTGGGCGAAGACCAGTGGGCGGTAGTCGCTCACAGCACCTGGGCCGGCTGCCCGTTCTCGCTGACCATCTCGCGGCCGGCGGCGTTCCAGGACTGCATGCCGCCGTCCAGGTTCCGCACGTTGTCCCAGCCGTTGCCCATCAGGTACGAGACGACCTGCCCGGAGCGGCCGCCGGACCGGCAGACGACGACCACCTCGACATCGGTGGGCACTTCGCCCATCCGGGCCGGGATCTCCATCATCGGTACGTGGTGGGCGCCGGGCGCGTGGCCGGCGCTCCACTCGTCGGGCTCGCGAACATCGAGCAGGTACGTCTTCTCGTCGACCTGGTCGGCGGTGACACTGGGCACTTGTGGTCCGAACACGCCAACCAGCGTACGGGGTCTTAGTTGGATCCGGACTTGGGCTTGACGTTCGCCGCCATCCAGTCACCCATCTTGTCGTCGGCCACCGCCCGGTACAGCGCGATCGCTTTCTCCTTGTCGGACACCACCACGGACTGGCCGGCGATGGTGTCGCTGCCCTTGTTCGGGCTGGTGATGAAGGTGAGGTTGTCGCCGCGGATGCTCTTGAACTCGAGCGCCGTGTCGGTGAGGGAGAACTTCTCGTCGACGGTGACCGCGGCCGTGACCGCCTTCAGGAACGAGTTCAGCTTGCCGACGTCGGTGATGGTGCCGCTGGAGGCAGCCTTGTCCATCAGCGCCTTCAGGAACTGCTGCTGGTGCTGCATGCGAGCGAAGTCACCGCGGGCGAACTGCTTGCGCTGACGGACCCAGTCCAGGGCCTGCTCGCCGTTCATGTGCATGGTGCCCTTCTTGAACACCCGGTGCGGCTTGTGGATGGACGTGATGGTCTGGTCCACGTACAGGTCGACGCCGCCGAGCGCGTCGGTGACCTCCTTGAAGCCGCCGAAGTCGATCGCCGCCACGTGGTCGATGTGCACGTCGGTGAGGCACTCGACGGTGTGCACGGCGCGCGGGATGCCGCCGAACGCGAACGATGCGTTGATCTTGGCGCGGCTGCCGTCCGAGCAGGCGGCACTGTTGGTCTTCGGCACGACCACCCACAGGTCCCGGGGGATCGAGATGATCTGGGCCGACTTGTGGTCCTTCGGGACGTGCATGAGCATCAGCGTGTCCGCGCGCCAGGCGTTGGCCTGGTCCTCCTTGGCGTCCGGGTCGCGCGAGTCGCTGCCCACCAGCAGGATGTTCATCGCGCCGTCGACGGTGCTCTGCGGGCGGTCACCGGTCAGCGTGGAGAACGCGTCGGTGCGCTTGAGATCGTCGTCCAGGCCGTTGGCATACCCGTACAGCGAGATGCCGGCGATCACCGCGATGATCAGCACGGCGAGGCCGGCGAGCAGGGCGATCCGGCCCCAGCGCGGCTTGCGCTTCCCCCGATAGGACCGGCCTGGAGGCGGAGGAGGCATGCCGCCGCCCGGTCCGCGCGGGATACGACCGTCGTCGCGGCGGACGGTGGCCCGTCCCGAGGAGTTCCCGTACGGAGAGGTGGTAGCAGACATGGTCACCAGATTACGGATCCGGCGCTCGTCCGCCCGGGTATCGCCGCCGCTACGGCACGAAAGCAGGAGAAGGGCCGGCGGCGGATGCCACCGGCCCCTCTTCGCTTGCGCCGGTCAGTGAGCGCCGTGTCCGGTCAGTGAGCGCCGTGTCCGGTCAGTGAACGGACCTCGAGCTCGGCGTACTTCGCGGTGTCGTCCTCCTTCGAGAGGACCGTGCCGATCCAGCCGCAGAGGAAGCCGACCGGGATCGAGATGATGCCCGGGTTCGACAGCGGGAACCAGTGCCAGTCGTGCTCCGGGAACATGGCCGTCGCCGAGCCGGACACCACCGGCGAGAAGAAGACCAGCACCACCGAGGCGATCAGGCCGCCGTAGATCGACCACAGCGCGCCCGAGGTGTTGAATCGCCGCCAGAACAGGCTGTAGAGAATCGCGGGCAGGTTCGCCGAGGCGGCCACCGCGAACGCCAGCGCCACCAGGAACGCCACGTTCAGGCTCTGCGCGAAGATCGACAGAGCGATGGCGACCGCGCCGATGACCAGGGCGGAGATCCGGGCGACCCGCACCTCGTCCCGCTCCGACGCCTCACCCTTGCGGATGACGTTGGCGTAGAAGTCGTGCGCCACGCTCGACGACGACGCCAGGGTGAGCCCGGCCACCACGGCCAGAATCGTCGCGAACGCGACCGCCGCGATCACCGCCAGCAGGATCGACCCGCCGGTGTTGCCGCCGAAGTAGTCGATGCCCAGCGCCTGGGCCAGCTGCGGCGCGGCGGTGTTGCCCGCCTTGTCCTGCGCGGTGATGTTCTTGCTGCCCACCAGCGCCGCCGCGCCGAAGCCCAGGGCCAGGGTGAACAGGTAGAACACGCCGATGATGCCGATCGCCCAGAGCACGCTCTTGCGGGCGATCCGGCTGGTCGGCACGGTGTAGAACCGGGTCAGGATGTGCGGCAGGCCGGCCGTGCCCAGCACCAGCGCGATGCCCAGCGACAGCAGGTCCATCTTGCTGTAGAAGGTGGCCGAGGCACTCGCGCTCTCCACGCCGTACCGCAAGCCCGGCTCGAGGAATTTGCCTCCCTTGCCGGACTGGGTGGCGGCGTCGCCGAGCAGCGACGACAGGTTGAACTTGTAGTGGATCAGCACCAGGATCGTCATCAGCAGGGCGCCGGTCATCAGCATGAACGCCTTGACGATCTGGACGTAGGTGGTGCCCTTCATGCCGCCGACCACGACGTACACGATCATCAGCGCGCCGACCAGGATGATCGTGGCCACCTTGGCGGTGTCCGCGTCCATCCCCAGGAACGTGGCGCCCGGCTTGATGCCGAGCAGCAGCGCCACGAGCGCGCCCGCACCGACCATCTGCGCGATCAGGTAGAAGATCGACACGACGATGGTGGAGACGCTCGCCGCGGTCCGGACCGGGCGTTGCCGCATCCGGAAGGCCAGCACGTCGGCCATCGTGTACCGGCCGGAGTTGCGCAGATACTCGGCGACCAGCAGCAGGGCCACCAGCCACGCGACCAGGAAGCCGATCGAGTAGAGGAAGCCGTCGTAGCCGTAGAGGGCGATCAGGCCGGCGATGCCGAGGAACGACGCCGCGGACATGTAGTCGCCGCCGATCGCCATGCCGTTCTGGAAGCCGGAGAACTGACGGCCGCCGGCGTAGAAGTCCGTGGCGGTCTTGGTCTGTCTGCTGGCCCATATCGTGATCGCGAGCGTGATCGCCACGAAGATCAGGAACAGCGTGATGGTCAGGCCGCGGGACGTGGAGGCCGCGGCCTCCGCGGCGAAGGTGTGCGTCTCCATCAGTCGTCGCTCCTGCCGTCACGGCTGATATCCGCGTGGATCCGCTCGGCCAGCGGGTCGATCTTCGTAGCCGCGTACCGCGAGTAGTACCAGGCGATCAGGAACGTGGAGACGAACTGGAGCAGGCCCAGCAGCAGCGCCACGTTGATGTTGCCGACGAGCTTGGCGCTCATGAAACCGCGGGCATATGCGGACAGCAGGACGTACAGCGCGTACCAGAGGAAGAACGCGATCGTCATGGGGAAGACGAAGCTGCGGACGGCGTGGCGGAGCCGGCCGAATTCCTCGGACTGCTGGACCTCCTGATACCTCTCGGTCTGCGACGAGGGCACTTCGGTAGTCACCAGGATTCACCACCTTCGGGTGGAGGGCGGACTTTCCGGCAACCTATGAAGTCCAGCCCGGCCCGGAGGGGGCCCGGTCGCCCGATGCGCCGAGTGGTGGTCTGACTGCGCCGAGCGGGGAGCGGGGTTCAGTCGCCCAGCTCGTGATACCGGCCGCGGTAGTGGATCAGGGGGGTGGGCGCCGGGCCGGTCCGGACGACCTCGGCCACGGCCTCGACAAGCAAGTTCCAGCCGTACGGTCGGCTTCCCTCGAGCCGGCACCCGGCCCACGTGTCCGCGCCGTCCGGCACCGGGCCCCACTCGGTCTCGGTCCAGCCACCGGTGGCGAAGAGGCCGCCCGGCGCCGGCATCAGCCCGGCGAACCGGTCCGCCAGCTGCCGGTCGGCCGGGGTCAGCGGGGTCACCGCGAACCGGCCGGCCGCCTCCGCCGCCTCCCAGAAGTCGCTCTCCTCGTCGATCAGGCCCAGCACCCGGCCCGGATCGCCGTCGGCCACCAGCATCGAGGAGACGGTCAGGCCGGCCGGTCCGGGCGTGGTCCACAGGGTGACCGGCGCGGCGAGCCGTCCGCGCAGGCGTCGAACCTCCGATTTGTCCTGATCCGGGACCGCGAACGGGTCGGAGGAGTGGATCCGTGCGCCGGGTGAGTCGTTCACCAGGACATTGTCCCTGCTGACAGATCATGCACGGAACTATCCATCGTCATTGATCAGCGGTTATGTTCAGCGGAGTGAGCGAGGCGCTGGTACTGCAACCCGGCGACGTGGTCCACGTCGGCGCGGACGCGAGCGTGCAGTTCCAGGGCGACCGGGCGCTGCGGTTGCGGGTGATCCGGGTGGACGCCCGCAGCACGTACGAGGGCTGGATCTGGCTCGAGGGCTACGTTCTCGGCCCGTCCGGGGCGGCCCTGCAACGACGGCGGATCTTCGTGCGGCGCGACGGATTGCGGCCGGTCCGATGAGGATTGTCAGCGGCCACTGACCGCGGCCAGGACCTCCGGCATCCGGCGATCCAGCATGTCGCCCGCGATACCCGAGCCGATCAAATAGGCCGCGGCGCCGTACGCGACCCCCACCGGCAAGCCGATCCACGGCCACACACCGCCCAGCGTGAACGCGGCGATCTGGACCGGCAGCGCGGCGATCACCGTTCCCACCATGACGCCCAGCGTGGCCAGCCCCTTGGCCGCGCCCCCGCCCGAGGACAGCGCGAACGGGCTGGTCGAGGCGGGCAGCGCGTAGGCCGCGCGGACGGAGAGCGGCAGCACCAGGCCGAGGCCCACGCCGTACGTGGCGACGAGCAGCCCGAACCGGGCCGGGATCGTGCCCGGGTCGCCGGACACGACCCCGATCACCACCGCGATCAGCACCATCACCGGCATCACGAACACCGCGTGCGCGGTGGCCCGGGAGTGCACCTCCAGCCGGCCGGGCACGCCGGAGACCACATTCGCCGCGTACGCGCTCCCGTCGTACCCGAACTGGTTGGCCAGCGCGACCGCCGCGATCGCGCCGATCAGCAGCACGGTCGGACCGGCCGGCCCGCCGCTCATGGCGAGCGGGATCGGCAGGAAGAGGCCGGCGACCGTGAACGTGATCAGCGCGGCCCGGCGCCGGGTCTCACGCCACCAGTAACGCAGCTCGCGGGCGACCAGAGCGCCGAACGCCGTACGCGGCAGCCAGCGCGGCACGAGCTGATCCACCGGGTCGCCGGCCCGCCCCGCGAGGCTGCCGCCGCCCGACGTCACGGCGCCGAGCATCGCGTTCTCCAGCGTCGCCGTCCACCAGCGCAGCAACAGGCCGAGGCTGAGCAGCACGATCAGCAGCTTCACCGGCACCGCCCAGGCGCGGCCGGCGACGACGTCCAGACCCAGCGAGTACGGGGCGCCGAGCGGGGTCCAGCCGAGCACCCGGGCGACGATCGCGACCGTGTCCCAGTCGGCGCGCTGGGCCGCGGCCAGCACGCCCAGCTGGAGGGGACCCAGCATGGCGGCCAGCACGGCGAGCAGCACCACGGCCAGCTCGCGCGACCGGCGCGACCGCAGGCCGGTGGCGAACGCGCTGGTCACGGCCCGGCTCAGGGCGATGCACAGGAACAGGCCGCCGACCACGCCGGCGAGCTGGGCGAATGCCGCACCGGCACCGCCCAGGCGCGCGGCGGTGTCCACCATGCCGGCCGTGGCGACCAAGGTGGACACCGCGGGCAACCCGGCCATGGCGGCCACGAACAGGCCGGTGATCAGGGTGCGGCGGCGCAGCGGCAGCAGGGCGAACCGGGCCGGATCCAGCGACTCGTCGATGCCGAAGAAGACCAGGGGCAGGAACAGCCAGCCGAGCAGCAGCCCGGTGCCGCCGAGCGGGAGCAGGATCGTGGCGGCTCGTTCGCTGCCGGCCACGCCGGGGATCGCGAAGATCGCGTACCCGCCGATGGCGAGCAGGCCGGCCAGCAGCACGCCGCTCACGAACAGGGCGATCTTGACCGGGCGGCCGCGCAGCCCGTTCCCGATGATCCGCAGCTTGAGCCGGACGAACGGCCACGGCGAGACGGCCGGGGTGCCGGTCACAGCCAGGCCAGCTCGGAGCCGGTGGCGACCCGGCCGCCGACCACCCGGACGAAGACGTCCTCGAGGGTGGCGTCGCCGCGCACCCGGTCGAGAGGGCCGGCCAGCCGCAGCACGCCGTCCGACATGATCGCGACGTGGTCGCAGAGCCGCTCGACGACCTCCAGCACATGACTGGAGAAGACGACCGTGCCGCCGCCCGCCACGTACCGCTGGAGGATGTCGCGGATCAGCGCCGCGGACACCGGGTCGACCGCCTCGAACGGCTCGTCCAGCACCAGCAGCCGCGGCGCGTGCAGCAGCGCGCAGGCCAGGCCGACCTTCTTCTTCATGCCGGCCGAGTAGTCGACCACGAGCGTGCGGTTGCCGGCGCCCAGCTCCAGCACGTCGAGCAGCTCGCGGGCGCGCTGGTCGACGGTCGCCGGGTCCATGCCGCGCAGCAGCCCCTGGTAGGCCAGCAGTTCCGGGCCGGTCAGCCGGTCGAACAGGCGCGCGCCGTCGGGAAGCACCCCGAGTCGCGCCTTGGCGGCCGCGGGGTCGGCCCACACGTCGTATCCCAGCAGGAAGGCCTGACCCGCGTCGGGCCGCAGGAGGCCCACGGCCATGGACAGCGTCGTGGTCTTGCCGGCGCCGTTCGGGCCGAGGAGACCGAAGAAGGAGCCGGCCGGCACGTCCAGGCTGACGCCGGAGACCGCGAGCTTGGTGTCGAAGTGCTTCACCAGTCCGCGCAGCGCCATGGCCGCCACCTGGTCGTTCGCGCGTTGTGCCGGCACTGTCATGGTGCGAACCTAACCGGTCCGCCCCGGCCCGGACCAGCCCTGATGATCAGCATGGCCCGGGCCCGATCGGGTGAACCCCCTCAGCCCACCCGTTCGATCACGGCGCGGCGGATCAGGAACTTGCCCGGCTCCCGGACCTGTTCGAACGCCGCGTTGTTGAGGAGCACGCAGCTGCCCGAGGGGGTTGCCACCCGGACCGTGATGCTCTTGTTGTTGTCCAGGTTCGTGACCTTGAGGCGGGTTCCGATCGGGAACGTGCCGCTGGACGCGAACGGCTCGCCGGCCTCGCCGGAGAGAGTCACTGTCGAGCCCTTGCAGACGACCTCACCGGCCGGGGGCTTCGCGGCCGGGGGCTTGGCGGCCGGGGGCTTGGCGGCCGGGGGCTTGGCGGCCGGCGGGGCCGCCACCTTCGCGGTGCAACCGGCCGCCGCCCGCCGCTGGTTGATCAGGTCGACCACGGCCTGACGGTTGGCGATCCGCGCGTCGGAGAGCGCATCCGGTTGAGCCCGCTGCCCGGCGATGAACTCGAGGTTGTTGCGCAGCGCCTGGTCCAGCCCGGCGCAGTTCTCGCCCGCGCTGCTGACCCCGGTGCCGATCGCGAAGGCGCCGCCCGCCAGCGCCACGGCCGTCAACCCGATCACCAGCTTCCGGGTCCGTCCGGTCATCCGGTTCCGCTGGTACCGACGCATGCCGCCTCCTTGGTTGGTGTGCTGCCGGTGACTACGGCTGCCCGGAACGGCGCGGATGAGCGTTGAACCTTAAACATCCTTAAATGCCCACGGGTGGGGAGACCGGCGGCCGGTCACACCCGCAAGGACTCGGGGGCGTGCAACCGCAGCATCGTCGCGCCCACGTCCGGAGGAACCCGCCTGCTGGTCAGCAAGGATCCGGCGACCATCACGACGAATGCCAGCGGGACGGTCCAGGCGGCGGGCTGCCCGATGAACTCGGCGGTCCAGCCGTGCAGCGGCGGGCCCAGCACGGTGATCAGCACGGCGGCCATCGACGCGCCGCCGCCGGCCAGCACGCCGGCGATCGCGCCCAGGTCGGTGAGGCCGCGCCACCAGATCCCCAGCACCAGCAGCGGGCAGAAGCTCGACGCCGCCACCGCGAAGGCCAGCCCGACGACCCGCGAGACGTCCATCGTGGAGACGTAGAGGGACAGCACGATCGGTACCACCGCGGCGAGCAGCGTGGCGAGCCGGAAGTCACGCACCGATCCGCCGCGCCCGGCCTTCAGCACGTCGGTGAAGACCACCCCGGCCACGCTGGTGAGCAGGCCGGACGAGGTGGACAGGAACGCGGCGAGGGCCCCCGCGGTGACCAGCGCGCCGAGCAGCCGGCCCAGGTGCCCGCCGCCGAGCGCCGCCTCGGGCAGCAGGAGGACCACGGCGTCGGTGCGACCGGTCATCAGCAACTGCGGTGTGTAGATCCGGCCGAGTACGCCGTACAAAGTCGGCAAAAGGTAGAAAAGACCCACCAAGGCGAGAACCACCAGTGTCGTCCGCCGCGCGGCCGCCCCGTCCGGATTCGTGTAGAAGCGGACCAGCACGTGTGGCAGTCCCATCGTGCCGAGGAAGGTCGCGAGGATCAGTGAGTACGTCGCGAACAGGCTGCCGTCGCCGCCGGGCAGCAGCCAGTTCGCGCCGTAATCGGCGTCGACCGTGCTGACCCTCGGCACCGGCTCGCCGGCGTCGAACGACAACTGCTGGCCGGCCTGGTACGGCACCCCGTCGATCACCGCGTCCTGCTCGAGCACCACGGACGTGGCCGCGGGAAAGGTCGCGCCCGCCGGCGGCGTCACCGGCGGCCGCCCGTCGGACTGCCACTGCAACACCAGGAAGATCACCGGTACGGCGAGGGCCGTCAGCTTCAGCCAGTACTGGAACGCCTGGACGAAGGTGATCGCGCGCATCCCGCCGAGGGCCACGTTCGCGGTCACCACCGCGCCGACCAGCAGCGCCCCCCACGCGTACGAGCCACCGGTCACCGTGGTGAAGGTCAGGCCCGCGCCCTGCAGCTGCGGCACCAGGTAGAGGCAGCCGATGAAGACCACGAAGACACTGGCCAGCTGACGCAGCCGGACCGAGCCGAGCCGCACCTGGCAGAAGTCGGGCAGAGTGAACGCGCCCGAGCGGCGCAGCGGGGCCGCCACGAAGAGCAGCAACGCCAGATAGCCGGCGGCGAACCCGACCGGGTACCAGAGCACATCGACGCCGTAGCGCAGCACCAGACCGGCCACGCCGAGGAAGGACGCCGCGGACAGGTACTCGCCGCTGATCGCGGCCGCGTTCCAGGACGGGCTCACCGACCGGGAGGCGACCAGGAAATCCGAGGTGGTGCGGGCGAACCGCAGGCCGTACGCGCCGATCCCGACCGTCACCAGGACGACCAGGACCAACCCGGGCACCACGTACGGGTTCACTGCTCGGGCCTGCGGATCACGGCGATGAAGTCCTGCTCGTTGCGTTCGGCCCAGCGCACGTACGCCCAGCCGACCCCGACCAGGAACGGGAAGGCCAGCACGCCGAGCAGCAGCCACGGCAGGTTGACGCCGAGCACCTTCACCGCGCCGACGCGGGGCGCGACCGCGAACAGCAGCGGCAGCGCCCCCAGGCCGGTGACCACCACCAGCGACAACCGCAGCGCGAGCGCCAGCTGGGCCCGCATCAGACCCTTGACCAGCGCCTCGCCCACCGGCGTCTGCTCGACCAGATCGGCCCGGGCCCGGTCGGCCGGCCGCCGCCGGGCCGCGGCCTCACCCAGCACCACCCGGGTGCGGGGCGGGGGTTTGGGGTCGTCGACGGCCATGCCCGGAGTCTGGCCGCCGACGACCAGATGTCAAGAGCAGCGCCAGTTCGTGCCGTCGATGTACTGGTCGAACACCTCACGAGCGCGCTCACGGCCGAGGTTCCAGCCGCGCCAGCCGTCCTCGCCGCGGCCGGCCAGATCCATGCTCATCCGGCCCAGGATGCAGTCGCGCTCGGCCGGGTCGAGTGCGGCGATGGCGGGCACCGCGTCCGGCGAGAGGCGGCCCAGGTACACCAGGTCGATCGTCCGGTTCTGCTTGATGTTGTAGTCGGCGATCATGCCGTCCGGGTTCGCCACCGCGAGGCCGAGCAGGGCCGACACCCCGGCGGCGATGGCCACCCGTGGCAGCCACGGCGCCCGGATCCGGATGCCGGCGACGAGCACCAGCAGCAGGACGAAGCCGAACCACAACTCGCAACAGGCCACGAGGAGGCGCAGGCGGGTCAGCCCGTACGTCTCGGCATAGAGGTGCATCCGCATCAGCGCCGATGCCACGATCAGCAGGGTGAGGCCGGCCAGCGCGCCGAGGATCGAACGGATCAGGACGCGGTCGGTGCCGGTCGTGCGCGGCGCCCACCGGGCCGCGCCGGCCAGCACCAGCAGGGTCAGCCCGGTGACGAAGGAGAGCTGCCAGAAGCCACCGCGCGCGTAGTTCGCGTACGTGAGGCCGTCGGTGGTCAGCACGTGCCGGTCGCCTCCGAAAAGGACAATGAGCTGGATGCCGACGAACCCGGCGAACAGCACCACCAGCGAGCCGAGCGGTACGGCCCATTCCAGCCGGTTGACCTTGCGGCCCTCGGTCGCGTCCAGTTCGGACAGGTCCGGCGGATTCGCGCCGAGAAAGGCGGATCCGCCGACGACCATGCCGGTCACCACGACCAGAAAGATCCAGCGGACCAGGGTGAGAGCCGAGAAGGCCGGGACGATCGCGGAGAGCACGTCGGCGAAGGCCGCGTCGGCCGAGGCGAACAGGCCACCGAAGACCAGGAGCAGCAGGACCGACGTGCCGGCCGTGGCGAGGATGCGGACGTTCGGCCCCGCCCCCCGGCGACGGAGGCTCGCGGCGCCCTGGACCAGCCACGGCACCGCCCGGAACGCCGCCATCAGCTGCATCGACGTCGCGGCCCCGATGCTGCGCATCGATCGTCCCCCGGTCAGCGCGAGCGTGCCGGTGAGGATCGAGGTGAGCAGGCAGAGGGCGAACAGCCAGCCGGCCGAGCGGAAGGTGCCGACCGCGACGAGCGCGACCGTGGCGCCGGCCCAGCCGAACCGGTCCGGACGGGCGGCCGGGCCGGCGAGACGGACCAGCGGTTGCGGGGCGTCCGGTGCGGGCCGCGCGGGGAAGCGGCCGGCCACGACGAGCGCGGCCGTCGCGGCCAGCACGGTGACGAGCCAGCCCGCGCCGGTCCGGTCGAGCGGGATCGCGAGCGCGGCGACGGTCGCGGCCGCGAGGACCGCGACGACCGTGGCCGGCGCGGCCGGGCGGCCGGTGATCGGCCATTCCCGGCCCCAGGCCGAGGTGGTACGCCACGGGCCGTGCAGCGGGGGCAGCGGCGGCTGTTTCGTCATCGGGGCGGTGGTCACGGAACCTCCGTTTTCGAGCAGGCGTCATCGACGCACCCCCGTGTCGAGGGCACGCGGTTCGGTGCGGGTCGTCAGCCGGCCAGGGGCAGGGTGACGTGGATGTGGCAGCCGCGGAGGTCCCGGTCCGGGTTCACCACGGCGATGGTGCCCTTGTGCAGCTGGACGACCCAGCGGGCGATCGCGAGGCCGAGCCCGGTCCCGCCGCCCTCGGCCCGTTCGCCGCGGGTGAAACGCTCGAAGACCCGGGTGCGCTCGGCCTCCGGAATGCCGGCGCCCTCGTCCGCGACGGCCAGCAGCACGTGGTCGTCGCGGCGTTCGGCCCGGACCAGCACGGTCCCGCCGGCCGGACTGTGCCGCACGGCGTTGTCCAGCAGGTTCGCGAAGACCTGGTGCAGCCGTTCCCGGTCGCCGGGCACGACCACACTCGGCGCGGACACCTCGAAGCGGACCTCGCGCCCGGCGCCGGCCGCGTTCACCCGGGCCTCGGCCACGACCGCGTCCAGGAACGACGGCACGCTGATCGGGGTCCGGGTCATCGGGACCACGCCGGCGTCCAGGCGGGACAGGTCGAGCAGTTCGCTGACCAGGCGGCCGAGCCGCTCGGTCTGGGTGAGGGCGGTCTGCATCATCTGGGGTTCGGCCGAGGCGACGCCGTCGACGATGTTCTCCAGCAGACCCTGCAGCGCGGTGATCGGCGTACGCAATTCGTGCGAGACGTTCGCGATCAGCTCACGCCGCTGCCGGTCGGCGGCCGCCAGGTCGGCGGCCATCTGATTGAACGCGATGGCCAGCTCGCCCACCTCGTCCTTCGAGGTCGACCGGACGCGGCGGGTGTAGTCGCCCTGCGCCATGGCCCGGGCCGCCGCGGTCATCTCGCGCAGCGGCGAGGTCATCCCGTGCGCCAGGAACTGCACGATGGTGACCCCGATGATCACCGCGGTGGCCGCCGTCCAGACCGGGAACCAGCGCAGCCAGAGCGAGAACCACACCATTCCACCGCCGCCGGCCGCGACCAGAATCATGATGATCTTCATTTTGATCGACCGGACCGGGTCGAGCGGCCGCGGCAGCCAGCCGGTCATCGTTCGACCTCCAAGGCATAACCCACCCCGTGCACCGTACGGATGAGGTCCGGCCCGAGTTTGCGGCGCAGACCCTTGATGTGGCTGTCGACCGTCCGGGTGCCGGACGCGTCCGCCCAGCCCCAGACATCGGCCAGCAGCCGTTCCCGGGGCAGCACCGTGCGGGGATGGGCGGCCAGATGGACCAGCAGGTCGAACTCGGTCGGGGTGAGATGCGCCTCGACGCCGGCCCGCTGCACCCGCCGCTCGGCCTGGTTGATCTCCAGGTCACCGAACCGCAGCGTCGGCGGCGCCTCCCTGGCCGGGGCGGCCTTCGCCGCGCGGCGCAGCAGCGCATGCACCCGGGCGGCCAGCTCCCGCATCGAGAACGGCTTGGCCATGTAGTCGTCGGCGCCGACCGCGAGCCCGACCAGCAGATCGGTCTCGTCGTCGCGGGCGGTGAGCATGAGGATCGGCACCGGGCGCTCGGCCTGGAGGCGGCGGCACACCTCGAGGCCGTCGAAGCCGGGGAGCATCACGTCGAGCACCACCACGTCGGGCGGCTGCCGGTGGGCGGCGGCCACCGCGGACGGGCCGTCGCCGGCGATCTCCACGATGAACCCCTCGGCGCGCAACCGGGCCGCGACCGACTCGGCGATCGTCCGCTCGTCCTCCACGACGAGCACCCGGCGCTCGAACGCTGTGTCCACGTCTTCACCTCCGCTAGCCGGCTCCATGAAACACCGGACGCGCGACCTCATCGTGTGGGGAGGTGCGCCGTCCTGGGCGGCGGGAGTCCCCACACTTCTGGCTGTGGGGAGTTGCGCCGTTCAGGGCGGCGGGAGTCCCCACACTTCTGGCTGTGGGGAGGTGCGCCGTTCTGGGCGGCGCGGGTCCCCACGCTGCTCGGCCGACGCGCCCCCGTGGCCGTCGGCCGAGCCCTGGCGGGAGCTTATTGATCATCCGTGCAGACAGGGGGGTGGATTTGTGAACAACCTGTGGAGATGCGGCTGTCCCCAGGCCCCTGTGGATAACTCTGTGGAAAAGGCGCTGGGGCTGTGGAAAACCGTGTGGATTCAGCGCGTCCAGTCGTGCTTGGCGGCCCGGATCAGCTTGTCCTTGAGCTCCCGGGTGTGCCGCCGGCTCACCGGCAGCTCGACCTCGTCCACCGTCACGACGTAGCCGGAATTGGTCAGCCGGAGCTCCGCGATCAGGCGCAACTGCACCAGGTAGGACCGGTGGATGCGCACGAAACCGGCCTCGGCCCAGCGCTCGGCCAGCGTGGCCAGCGACACCCGGACCAGGTGGGAGGCGTCCGAGGTGTGCAACCGCGCGTAATCGCCCTGCGCCTCCACCCAGCGCACCGACGAACGCGGCAGCATCCGGGTCGTGCCGGCCAGCTCGACCGGGATGGCCGGCTCGTCCGGCGGGGTGGCGGCGACCGGCGCCGGGGCCGAGCGCAGGCCGCTGACCCGGCGGATCGACTCGCCCAGCCGCTCGGCGCGCACCGGCTTGCGGACGTAGTCCGTGACGCCCAGGTCGAAGGCGTCCACCGCGCCGTCGTCGTACGCGGTGACGAAGACGATCGCCGGCGGCCGGGCGAAACGCCGCAGGATGCGGGCCAGTTCCATGCCGTCCAGGCCGGGCATCCGGATGTCCAGGAAGACCGCGTCGACCTCGGTGTCGCGCAGCACCCGCAACGCCTCGGTGGCATCGGAGGCCCGGTGCACGTGGGCCACCCGCCCGTCCGCGTTCAGCAGATAGGCCAGCTCGTCCAGGGCCGGCGGCTCGTCGTCGACCGCGAGAACGACGAGGCTCACGCGTCGATCACGCCCGCACCTCGGGGTGGAATTTCGGCACTCGCATGCTCACCTTCGTTCCCGCGCCGGGGGCTGTCTCAACCACCAGGCCGAAATGATCGCCGAAGACCGACCGCAGGCGCTCGTCCACGTTCGTCAGACCGACGTGCTGGCCGTCGTCCGTCTCGGGGCGGCCCGGCGCGAACACCGCCGGATCCATCCCGACCCCGTCGTCCTCGACCGTGATGTGGCATTCGGCGCCGGCGTCGCGCGCTTCGATGCTCACCATACCGACGCCCGGCTTACGGGAGAGCCCGTGCCGGACCGCGTTCTCCACCAGCGGCTGCAGGCACAGGAACGGAAGCCCGACCGGAAGCACCTCGGGGGCGATCTGAAGCCGTACCTGGAGACGATCGCCGAACCGCGCCCGCTCGATGGTCAGATACCGGTCGATGGAGCGAAGCTCCTCGGCCAGCGTGGTGAAGTCGCCGTGCGCCCGGAACGAGTAGCGGGTGAACTCGGCGAACTCCAGGATCAGCTCGCGGGCCCGCTCCTGGTCGGTGCGCACGAACGAGGCGATCGCGGTGAGCGCGTTGTAGATGAAGTGCGGGCTGATCTGCGCCCGCAACGCCCGCACCTCGGCCCGCGCCAGCCGCTCGCGGGAGGAGTCGAGCTCGGCCAGGGCGAGCTGCTGCCCGGCCCAGCGCGCCGCCTCCTGGGTGGCCTGCACCAGGCCGGGCGCCGGTTGCTCGTCGGCGATCGCGACCAGGGCGGCCGTGGCCCGGCCGTCCGGCCCGGCCAGCGGAACCACCACCGCGCCGCGCACCACGCAGTCGACCCGGTCGCAGGGCAGGTCGCCGGCCGTGAGGACCACCGAGCGATGTGTGTCCAGGGCCTTGGTCGCGGCGGTCGCGAACTGATCGCTGTGGTGCCCGCCGCGCCCGTCGAAGGCCAGGCAGCGTTCCCTGTTCGCGATGGTCAGCCCGACCGCGCCGACCAGGGTGCGCAGGTGGCGGGCGGCCTTGCCGGCGTTGGCCGGGGTCAGCCCGGCGCGCAACGGCTCGGCGGCCAGCGCGGCGGTGTGCAGCACGTCGTAGGTGGCCCGTTGCATGGCGGTGGCGATGCCCCGGCGGGCGCGCAGCCGCACCACGGCGGCCACCGCCGCACCCAGCGCGACGAGCACGGCGAGGACCGCCAGCACGCTCCCGATCTGCCCGGCCACGGGGTAGAGCCTAGTAAGCGCCCTTGCGCCTGAGGACCACCCAGATGGTTCGCCAGAGGATGCCGAGGTCGTAGGTCAACGACCAGTTGTCGACGTAGTACAGGTCGAGCCGGACCGCCTCGTCCCAGGACAGGTCGGAGCGGCCGGACACCTGCCACAGGCCGGTGATGCCGGGCCGGACGAGCAGCCTACGGCGTACGTCACCCAGGTAGTCACCGTCGTCGGCGGGCAGCGGACGCGGGCCGACCAGCGACATCTCGCCCTTCAGCACGTTGATCAGCTGGGGCAGCTCGTCCAGCGAGGTGGCCCGCAGCTTCCCGCCGAAGGCGAAGATCCGCGGATCCTGCTTCATCTTGAACAGCATGCCGTCGGACTCGTTGAGCTCCTCCAGCGTGGCCTTGCGCTCCTCCGCGTCCACGTACATGGTGCGGAACTTCCAGACCCGGAACGTGCGGCCCTCGTGCCCGACGCGAGGCTGACGGAAGAAGACCGGGCCCGGGTCGGACAGCCGGATGCCGATCGCGATGAGCAGCAGGACCGGGCTGAGCAGGAGCAGGCCGATCGCCGCGGCGACCCGGTCGAGCAGGTTCTTCACCAGCCAGCCCGGGCCGGAGAGGGTCGGCTCCTCCACGTGCAGCAGCGGCAGGCCCTCGATCGGGCGGATGTGCACCCGGGGGCCGGCGATGTCGGTGAGCTGCGGCGCCACCACCAGGTCGACGCCGGTGCCCTCCAGCTGCCAGGCGAGACGGCGCAGCTCGCCCGGCTCCGCGCTGGCCGAGCCGCAGACCGCGATGGTGTCCGCCCCCACCTCACGCACCAGGGAGAGGACGTCGCGTGCGGCGTACACGGGAACTGGGGTTTCGATGCCCCTCGCCGCCGCATAGCCGTCGGTGATGTGGATGGCGACCGGGATGAGGCCGGCCGCGGGGCTGCGGGTGACCGCCGTGTAGACCTCGAGGGCCTCGGGCAGCGTGCCGACCAGGATCATCCGGTGTGCGCCGTGCCCGGTGCGGCGGCGCGCGAAGTGCAGCACCTGCCGGGCGACCACCCGGCCGAACAGCAGGAAGAGCAGCGCGCTCAGCGACACCAGGGCGACCGTGCCCCGGGACAGGGGCGTCTTGGTCGCGAAGGCGAGCAGCGACACGCACGCCACCACGGTGACCGACGTGCGGACGATGCGCTTGAACTCCTCGCTGCCCAGGCCCAGGTAGCGCCGGTCGTAGGTGCCGTTCGCCCAGAGGAGGATGAGCCACCCGATCGGGAGAACCAGGTAGGCGAAGAAGTTGAACAGCTCGGCGTCGTGCAGGAAGCCCCAGTTGCGTCCGATGAATCCGGACTTCGCCTTCTCCAGTCCGGTCGCGGCCAGGTAGCTCGCCAGCAGCGTGGAGATCAGGTCGAGCACGAGCAGGACCAACGTGTACGGGCGATGCCAGCGCGACAGGCGCTTGTGCTGCCGGTTCCACGCTGATCGGGGAACGCCGTTGCTCGGCGGCGGCTCCTGCTGCCACTCGAAGCTGTCGTACGGCACGGGTTTGCTCCGGCTGCTGTCGGTAACCGGGCGATGCAGGCTAGCGGTCACCTCGCCTACGTCCTCCCGCATCCGGAAAAGATTACGCACCGCCACGGGGCTCGGGGCGGGCGCTTCGCCGGACCACCGCGCGAGCCGCGACGGATACGTGGGACCGGGCCACTATACCGATGGATCGGGCGGAAGGGAGGTGACGTGGTGTCGCGTTCAGCAGATCTGACTGAGCGTGACCGAAAGGGTGCTAACGGATCAACTTGGACAGGCGCCGGTCGGCCAGCGGCTTGCCGCCTGTCTGACAGGTGGCGCAGTACTGCAGGCTCTTGTCGGCGAATGACACCTCGCGCACCGTGTCGCCACAAACCGGGCAAGGCAGTCCGGTACGGGCGTGGACCCGCATGCCGGCCCGCTTCTCGCCCTTGAGCTCGGCCGCCTTCTGACCCACCGACCGGGCCACGGCATCCGTCTCGATCGTGCGCATCGCGTCGTACAGCGTGGTGATCTGCTCGTCGGTCAGTTTTGCGCTGAGGGCGAACGGCGACAGTCGCGCGGCGTGCAGGATCTCGTCCGAATACGCGTTCCCGATCCCGGCCAGCACCTCCTGGTCGGTGAGGACGCCCTTGATCTGGCCGTTGCGCCCGCGGATGCGCTCGGCGAACTCGTCCCTCGACACGGCCAGCGCGTCCGGCCCGAGCCGCGACACGCCCGGGACCTCGTTCGGGTCGCGCACCAGGTAGGCGGCCAGCGACTTCTGCGTGCCCGCCTCGGTCAGGTCGAAGCCCGACCCGTCGTCGAGCCGCATGCGGATCGCGATCGGGCCGCTCCCGGGCTTCAGCGGCGCCGGCGACTTGAACGAGTCCCGATAGTGCAGCCAGCCGGCCCGGGCGAGGTGCACCACCAGGTGGATGTCGTCGCCCAGCCCGATGTCCAGGAACTTCCCGTGCCGGCCGGCCGAGGTGATCTTCCGGCCGGCGATGGCGGAGGCGGGCGGATCGTACGTCTTCAGCGCGCTGAACGAGGACACCTCGAGGCGCTGCACGGTGTGGCCGACCGCGCGCTCACGCAGGTAGGCAGCGAGCGCCTCGACCTCGGGAAGTTCGGGCACGCCCTCAACGGTAGCGTTTCTCACCGTGAAGGTCGTCGTTGCGCACAACCGGTACCGGGAAGCGATCCCCTCCGGCGAGAACGTCATCGTGGACACCGAGATCGCCCAGCTCGGCGCGGCCGGGGTCGAGGTGGTGCCGTTCCAGCGCAGCTCCGACTCGATCGCCGCGCTGCCGGCCGCCGAGAAGGCCCTGCTGCCGCTCTCGCCGATCTACGGCCGGGCCGCCCAGCGAGACCTGCGCGCGCTGCTCGCCGCCGAGCGTCCGGACGTCTTCCACCTGCACAATCCGTACCCGCTGCTCTCGCCCTGGGTGGTCCGCACCGCGCACGAGCACGGCGTGCCGGTGGTGCAGACCGTGCACAACTACCGCCAGGTCTGCTCGTCCGGGCTGTATTTCCGGGACGGCCACAACTGTCAGGACTGCCGGGGCAAACTCCTCGGCTGGCCGGCCGTGCGGCACCGCTGTTATCGGGGGTCGGCGGCGCAGAGCGCGCTGATGGCGACCACGCTGGCGGTGCATCGGCCCACCTGGCGCTCGGTCGACCGGTTCATCGCGCTGACCGACCGGATCGCGGCGCACCTCATGGACTACGGCATCTCCGCCTCGCAGATCGTGGTGAAACCGAACGGTCTTCCCGATCCGGGTGCGCCGGCGCCGCTGGGTTCCGGTTTCCTGTACGCCGCGCGGCTCTCCCCGGAGAAGGGTCTGGACCTGCTGCTGGACGCCTGGCAGCGGCACCCGGACGGCTCCCTGGGCACGCTGCGCGTGGCCGGGGACGGCGAGCTGCGATCTCTCGCCGAGAGAGCCGCGCATTCCCGTACGGACGTCGAGTACCTCGGCGTGTTGGACAAAGCCGGCATGGAGGCTGCCCGGCGCGCGGCGGGCGTGGTGATCGCGGCGCCCACCTGGAACGACGTGCTGCCGACCGTGATCCTGGAGTCGATGGCCGCCGGCCGTCCGGTGCTCGGCACCGCCGTGGGCGGTATCCCGTACTTGATCGGAACCGGGCCGTCGGCGGGTGGCTGGCTGGTCGAGCCGTCCGCCGCCGCGCTCGCCGCGGCCCTGCCGGTGGCGCGGGACTCGGCCGCGGCGGTGGCGCCCGCCGCCCGGGCGCGTTATCTGGAGCATTTCCACCCGGGTGTCCTGACGCCCCGGCTGATCGAGATCTACGAGGAGCTCAAGCTCACAGCGAACTCCGAGCGTTCGCCAAGGTAGTTCTCCGCCGTTGCGGGCATGGTGTCGAGGTGACGGACTCTCCTCGCGTCTCCCGTAGGAACCTGCTGATCGGTGTGGGTGGTGTGGCGGTCGCCGGTGCGGCCGGTGGCGGCATCGGCTACGCCCTGGCCCGGCCCTCTCCCTCGCCGTCCTCCCCGGCCCCCTCGTCCGCCGATGCCGCGCCGCCCAAGTACCGGTCACGGCCCGACCTGCGGGCGCTGCCGGACGTCACCATGACGACGCCGGCCAACGGGACCTCGGGCGGGTACATCTTCCTGACGCCCGCGTCCGGTGCGGGCCTGTGGGGACCGCTGATCGTCGACGAGAAGGGCTCGCCGGTCTGGTTCCGCAAGGTGCCCGACCCGGCGACCGTGGCGATCGACTTCAAGGTGCAGCAGTACCGCGACAAGCCGGTGCTGACCTGGTGGGAGGGAACGATCGGGGGCACCGGCGGGCAGGGCGTCGGGCAGGGCGAGTTCGTGCTGGCCGACACGTCGTACCGCGAGATCGCCCGGGTGCGCGCGGCCGGCACCGAGCAGGCCGACCAGCACGACTTCGTGATCACGCCGCGCGATACGGCGCTGTTCTGGGTTTACGACCCGATCCCGTACGACCTGTCGCCCGTGGGTGGCCCGAAGGACGGCGTGCTGCACGACGGCGTCATCCAGGAGATCGACATCGCGACCGGCCGTCGCCTCTTCGAGTGGCGGGCGAGCAGGCACGTCGGCCTGGACGAGTCCTACGCGCCGCTGCCGACCGGCGAGTCCGCCCACCTGCCGTACGACTACTTCCACGCGAACTCGGTCGGCCTGGCCGCGGACGGCAACATCATCATTTCGTCGCGGCACACCTGGACCACGTACAAATTGGATAAATCGACCGGGGCGGTGATGTGGCGCCTGGGCGGAAAGAAGTCCGATTTCGTGCTGGACGACCGGAGCAAGTTCTCCTGGCAGCACGATTTCCGCCAGCGTCGCGACGGCACCTACAGCATGTTCGACAACGGCGCCGGGGTGACCAAGGTCCGCGACTATTCGCGGGGCTTGATCCTGCGCCTGGACGAGGCCGCACGAAAGGCCACCTTCGTCGCCGAATTCGTGCATCCGCAACGCCTGTCGGCACCCACTCAGGGCAGTTTCCGGGAGCTGGCGGACGGTGGTTCCTTCATCGGCTGGGGCCAGATGCCGTATTTCTCCGAGCACAACCCCGACGGAACCGTGCGGCTGGCCGGCCACCTGCCCTTGGACAACCAGTCCTACCGTGCCTACAAGTCCGACTGGGCCGGCACGCCCATGGACCAGCCGGCCTTGGGCCTGCGCGCCGAGGGCGGCAACGTGATCGTCAGTGCCAGCTGGAACGGCAGCACCAAGGTGGCGAAGTGGCGGGCTCGCTCGGGCACACAGCCGAGGGCGCTGGCCGGCGCCCTGGAGGCTCCACGAACAGGCTTCGAGACCACTTTGACCGTCTCCGGCATGCCCGAATACGTGGTAGCCGAGGCGTTGGACGCCTCGGGCAACTTGCTGGGAGCCTCCTCAGCGATCCCGGTCCGGGTCTAATTTCTGTCTCTTTGATGAGGGCGTCGGGTACGGCGCGAGGCCAGTCGAGCTCCGGCGTGGCAACCCGCAGCTGATCGAGCAACGGGATCGGTTGCGGCGCACCGCCGGAGCCGCCGACCCTGAACCGGGCCGCCGGC
>NZ_CAKUCL010000029.1 GCF_934643405.1 uncultured Actinoplanes sp. | reverse complement strand
GGACTAGTCCACGGCGGTGGCGAGCATCCGTCGCATCCTGTACGAGGCTGGTCACATCTGTGTCTGAGCTCGTCAGGGTGGGGCAGGAAACGACGATGGAAGCGCGCGCTCATGAGGTGGTCATCCGGCGGCCGGTCGAAACGGTCTATCGGTTCTGCCGGGATCTCGGCAACGCGGCTCGGTACGTGGGCGATGTCGACCGGGTGGTACGGCTCTCCGACGTCGCCTACCGGTGGCACGTCACCGGGGCGGGGCCGTTCGCCACGTCGATGACGGTCATCGTCACCGCGGACCAGCCGCCGCATCTTCTGCGGTACCGGACGCGGGGCCCCCACGCCGTACGGGCAGAATGGGAACTTCGTTTTCTCCGTGACCGGCCGGACGTCACGCGCGTGCGCGAGACGCTGCGCATACCGCTGGGCGCGCCGGGGCGGATGCTGCTCGCCCTGCTCGGCAAGTTCCCCGACGCGGAGGTGCGCCGCAACCTCGGTCAGCTCAAGCAGGTGCTGGAAAGCGAACCCTAGGCGACCGTTCGCATCTCGCGACTGCTGTTGTTGAAGCGTCGGCCGCCGTCGCCGGTCACCGTCACGATGTCCTCGATCCGCACGCCGAAACGGCCCGGCAGATAGATGCCCGGCTCGATCGAGAAACACATCGCGGGCACCAGCGGAAGTTCCTCACCCTCCACAATGTACGGCGGTTCGTGCGTGGTGAGCCCGATGCCGTGCCCGGTGCGGTGGATGAAGAACTCCCCGTATCCGGCCTCGGTGATCACCGAGCGGGCCACGCGGTCGACCTCCTGGCACGCAACCCCGGGCCGGACCGCCTCGAACGCCTGCTGCTGCGCCTGCCGGACGACGTCGTGGATCTCGCGTTCCTCGTCGCTGGGCTCCCCCACGTGCACCGTGCGGGTGGTGTCCGAGGCGTAGCCGTTGCGGATGCCGCCGAAGTCGAGCACCACCATGTCGCCGTCGGCCACGACGCGATTGCTCATCTCGTGGTGCGGATCGGCGCCGTTCGGTCCCGACCCGACGATGGTGAAATCGACCGTGTCATGCCCGTACTCCCGCAGGAAACCGGCCAGATCGGCGCCGATGTCCCGCTCCCGGCGACCGGCGAAGCGCACCCGCAGGATCCGCGCGAAGGCCTCGTCGGCGGCGGCGCCGGCGGCCGCGAGGAGCTCCAGTTCGCGATCGTCCTTCACCGCGCGCAGCATCGGCAGCGCCTTGGTCATCGACACATAACGCGTTCCCGGCGCGGCCTGCTGCAACCCGAGCACGTGCATCGCCCACGCGGAATCGGAGATGGCATATCGCCCGCCCGGATCGAGAAGCTTGGCGATCATTGCGTACGGGTCGGAGCCGTCCGGCCAGTCGGCGACCGGGACCGCCGTGACCTCCTGGGGCCGTTCCAGCTTCGGCACAACCAGAACCGGTTCGCGCCCGGCTTGCAGCACCAGCATGGTGATCCGCTCGGTGACCGCGGGCGGCCGGTAACCGGTGAAGTAGGTGAGGTCGGGCCCGGGCGTCACGAGGAGCCCGGCAAGCCCGGCCCCGGCCGCCTGGGCGGTGGCGCGCTCCATCCGGCGCGAGAAGTCCCCGGTGCTGAACATGCTCTCAGTCTGGTCCGCTCGGCAGGTCCGCGCCCGGTGACCCCCGAACCCGTCCCCGTTCCGGCGCCGCCCTCGACCCGGTTGTGCTCAGCCCGGCAGATCGTCCGGGCGCTTCGCGGCGTGCTCGCCTCGTGATGACCGACAGGACCGGGATGCCCGCGGCGGCGGGCCGGTCGGGGATCATGGGACGCTCCGTCCGGGCTGCCGTCGTCAACCGCAGGACCGGGCAGACCCGCATGCCGTGACATCCGCACCGGGCCGTCCTGACGTTGCAGCCCCGGCGCGGCTACCGCCCGTACACCCATATGATCTTGCCGCGTGATCCACAAAAGACTGTCCTTACTGGTATTAGTCGGAATGATCGGCACATCGTGGGCGGTGGGCGCCCTGCCGGCCTACGCCGACGAGACCGCCGAAGCGCCCCGGGTCGAACTGGTCCTCGACGTCAGCGGCTCCATGCGCGCGAAGGACATCGACGGCGCGACCCGGATCTCGGTCGCCAAGCGCGCCTTCGGGCAGGTCGTCGATGGGCTGCCGGAGACCACCCAGCTCGGCATCCGGGTGCTCGGCGCCACGTACCCCGGTGACGACAAGAAGAAGGGCTGCCAGGACACCCAGCAGATCGTGCCGGTCGGGCCGGTCGAGCCCACGGCGGCCAAGAACGCCATCGCGACACTGAAGCCGACCGGGTTCACCCCCATCGGCCTGGCGCTGCGTGCCGCGGCCAAGGACCTCGGCACCGGCGACTCGGCCCGGCGGATCGTGCTGATCACCGACGGCGAGGACACCTGCACCCCGCCGGACCCCTGCACGGTCGCGCGCGAACTGGCCGCCCAGGGCACCAAGCTGGTGGTGGACACACTGGGCCTGACCCCGGACGAGAAGACGCGCAAGCAGCTGGTCTGCATCTCCACCGCGACCGGCGGCACGTACGCGTCGGCGCAGAGCGAGCAGGAGCTGACCGACCGCGTGCAGCAGCTCGTGGACCGCGCCGCGGTGCCGCCACCGGTGACGCCCGCGGCGGTGACGGGCGCGGGAACCTGCGACAAGGCGCCGATGCTGTCCCCCGGCGTCTACACCGACCGGGAGCGGATCGGCGAGCACCGCTACTACCGGGTGCCGTTGCAGCCGGGCCAGGAACTGCGGGCGTCGGTGAGCGTGGCACTCGATCGTCCGCTGGCGCGGGACTACGGCGTACTGCTGAAAGCCGCCACCACGAACGGCCGTGAGCTGGTCCGGGGTCTGGACGCCGGCAGTGGGCGGGCCGACGTGATCTCGTCGGGCCTGCGGTGGTCGGCACCCTCGGTGGCGCCGGCGGAGGACGTCACCGCCGTCTGCCTGATCGTGAGCAACTCGTTCGCCTCCCCCACCTCGGCCGGCGCCCCCGGCATGCCGCTCGAGCTCAGCATCGACACCGTCCCCGCCTCGACCGCCCCCGACGCACCCGGTCTCGGCCGGGGCTGGCTGCTCCTGCTGGTCCTCGCCGCGGCCGGCCTGATCGCCGGTGTGCTCGCCGGCTGGCTGACCCGCTGGTGGGTCGCCACCTGGAGGGAGAACTGATGTACGCCGCCGTATTCGCCGCCGCCCTGCTGTTCGCACCGGGCGCCAGCGCCGGAACGTCTTTCCTGACCGCCACGCCTGTCCAGGCCGGCCAGCCGGCGCAGGTCGCCGCGGTCACCGGCGACTACCTCTACTGGTCGTTCTCCGCCACGGCCGGCCAGCAGCCGGATCTCACCGCGAAGGTGACGCTGCCCGCGGCCGCCGACCGGCACGGCACCCAGGCGTGGACCATCGAGGTCTTCGACGGCCTCCGCCGCCGGCAGCCGTGCGTGGCCGGGGAGCAGAGCCCGGTGGCTTCGGCCGGCGCCACGGAGGTCACGCTGGGATGCCGCTTGCGACAGGTACGGTCGTGGGCCGAGCCCTCGGATCTGGACCCTCTGCCCGGCACCTACTACGTGCGCCTGTCGTCGACCGAGATGCCGGAGCAGGATCTCGGCCTGCCGGTCACCGTGGACCTGTCGCTCACCGCGGAGATGGGCGACACGGGCGCCGATCAGGGATCGCTGGCCGCGCCGCTGACCGCGGTCAACCGGCCCGGTTCCGTGGTGACCGGCTCCCCCGCGCCGACCGCGTCGGCCGCGCCCGAGCCGGAGTCGGCGTCCTCGTTCATCCCGGAGTTCTCGTCGCGCTGGGTGTGGACGGTCAGCGGTGGCGTGCTGGCCGCGGTCGCCGGGCTGGTCGGGTTCTCGTTCACTCGCCGGCGCCGGGCTTGATCGGATAGGCTGCCGCCCGTTCGCCGGGTCCGCTCGCCCCGGCGAATGGGCGGGGCAGCGGATCTTGCGGGGTTGCCGCTAAGGTCCTCGCTCGTGAAGCAGGAGAAGATCGCGGCCGCGCCGGAGGAACCCGTCGTCGGCGAGGGGAAGACGGCCGCGACCTCCCCGCAACGATCGGCCCCCGAGGAGCCCGAGGCCGCCGCCGAGGCCGCCGAGGCGCCGGCCGAGAAGACGCAAGCCCCGGATAGCGAGCCGGGGGCGAAGGAAGAGGCGCCGGCCGCGCCGGCCGGGGCGAAGCCCGGCGAGAACGCCGAAACAGAGCCGGACACCGAGCCGGACGCGGACGACGCGGCCGACGACGCGGCCGCGCGAGCAAGTGAGGACGCCGCGGCCCGAGCAAGTGACGACGCGGCCGCGGGAGATAACGACGCGGCCGACGACGCGGCGGCGCGAGCAAGTGAGGACGCCGCGGCCCGAGCAAGTGACGACGCGCCTGCGGCGGACGACGACGCGGTGGACGGCGCGAGTGGTGACGCCGAAATCGGCGAGGCGGGCTTCGCTCACGCGCCCACCAGCATCGAGCCGCGGCGCTTCGACGAGGACGATCCGGCCGGCGCCGAGGAAGACGAGCCGCGCGCCGGCGGCCTCGACAGACGGCACGACGTCCTCTGGTGGCTGCTGACCCCGATCGTGCTGCTCGTGGTGGTGCCCCCGCTCACCGCCAGCATCACGTTCTTCGTGGCCGGGGCCCAAACCGGCTACCCCTCGATCTGCCAGGCCGCCGCCCGGCTGAACGGCTGCGAAGAGGTCGTCCTGCGGATGGTGACCCGGCACGCCTGGCCTTCCTGGCCGGCTGGGTGATCCTCTGGGCGTTGCCGTGGTGGCGCGGCCTGCGCCCGTACCGGATCGGCCTCGCCGTCGTCATCACCGTGGTCCTCATCGCGGTGCCGTTGCGCCTGATGGGCACCGTCGACTACCAGTCGGTCATGGGCGGCTGACCGGCTCCCGGGCCGGCCGGCGCATCGCCGCGCTGCCGCACCCGTACCGTCACGCAGTCGATCTTCCAAAGCATCCGCGGCCGCCGATCGCGGGCATGCCGTCGTGTGACGAAGGCCGTACGCTACGCAACGTGAGTCGATTCGTCGATGGGGTTGTCGCTACGGCCGGGCGCGTCAGCACCGGCATGGTCACCGGTGAGCCCGGGGAGGCTTCCCGCCGCACGTGGGGCGAGCTGCATCAACTCGCCAGGCGGATGGCGGGCGGGCTGGTCGCGGGCGGGCTGGAGCCGGGGCAGGCCGTCGCGGTGCTGGCCGGGATGCCGGCTCAGATCGCGCCGGTCGCGCAGGCCGTCTGGCTGGCCGGCGGGAGCATGACCATGCTGCATCAGCCGACACCCCGTACGGACCTGGACGTCTGGCGGGACGACACCCTGCGCGTGCTGCGGATGATCGACGCCCGGGCGGTCGTGGTCGGGTCACCGTTCGAGCCGGTGACCGGCGTTCTCGAGGCGTACGGGATAACCCACCACCACGCCGGCGACCTCGCCGCCGGGCCCGAACTCACGCCGGTCCCCTCGGCGGAGGACAGCGCCGCGCTGTTGCAGCTGACCAGCGGGTCCACGGCCGAGCCGAAGGCGGTGCGGATCACCCACCGGAACCTGTACGCGAACCTGGCCGACTCGGCGAACCACCTGCACTGCGACGAGTCCGGCGTGATGGTGTCGTGGCTGCCGATGTTCCACGACATGGGCATGGTCGGCTGCCTGCTGCTGCCGATGCTCTCCGGCATGGAGCTGGTCAGCGTCACCCCGGCCGATTTCCTGCGCCGGCCGGTGATGTGGGCCGAGCTGATGAGCCGGTACGGCGGCACGATCACCACGGCGCCGAACTTCGCGTGGGCGGTGCTGACCCGGCAGCTGGCACGGCTGGAGGCGGGCTCGCTGGACCTCTCGAAGCTGCGGGTCGCCGGCAACGGCGCCGAGCCGATCGACCCGGCCACGATGCGCGCGTTCATCGAGATCGCGACGACCCGGTTCGGGCTCCGGCCGGAGGCGGTGAACTGCTGCTACGGCGCGGCCGAGAGCACGCTGGTCATCTCCATGTCGGAGATGTCGGACCCGATGCTCCTCGACGAGGTCGACGCGGCCGAGCTGGAGAGGGGCCGGGCGGTGAAGGCGACCGACAAGGCGCGGCTGCTGCCGAAGCTGGGACGGCCGTTCCCGAGTGTCGACGTGCGCGTGGTCGGCGACGACGGCAGCCCCCGCGGCGTACGGGAAGTGGGCCGCTTGCAGTTGCGCGGCGAGTCGGTGACCGAGGGGTACGTGACGCCGGACGGGTACGAGAGTGCCCGCGACGCGGACGGCTGGCTGGACATCGGCGACGAGGGCTACCTGCTGGAGGACGGCCAGATCGTGGTGTGCGGCCGGCGCAAGGACGTGATCATCATGGGGGGCCGCAACATCTATCCCACGGACATCGAGCGGGCGGCGGCGGCGGTCGACGGCGTACGGGAGGGGAATGTGGCCGCCGTGCGGCTGCTGGCCGGCGATGGTGTGGCCCGCGAGTCGTTCGCGGTACTGGTGGAGTCCCGGGCGTCCGGCGACGAGGCCGCCGAGAGCGACATCCGCCGGGAGGTCGCCGCGCGGGTGGTCGCCGAGATCGACGTCCGCCCGGCTCAGGTGCGGGTGCTGCCGCCGGGGTCGCTGCCCAAGACACCGTCGGGCAAGCTGCGCCGCGGCGCCGCGCGGGCCCTGCTCGGCTGAGCCCGGGAGGGCCACGGGCGACCCCATGACCTCCCGGGACCCGGCTCAGGCGAGGTGCCGCGGCGTGCGTGCATCATCATGCCCAGCACCACCGGCATCAGGTCCGGGCGGAGGCCGGCGGAGGTGCCCGCCACCATCTCGTCCCACTCCGCCCGGGGTCGCGGCTGATCGGGCTTGCGCCGGCACGCCAGGCCGCGAGGTGCCCGGTCAGGTCGCGGAGCGCCGTCGCCGAGCTCAGGCCGCCCAGGCCGGCGCGGACAGGCGCGGCGGGGTGCGGGTGCCGTAGACACGCTCGGCGTAGTCCGCGTACATCCGGGGCGCCATCTCGGCGATCGCCGGGCGGACCTCCGCGGGCATGTTGTCGAAGGCGTCCTGGATCGAGGCCGGGTCACCCTCGTACATCATCAGCCCGAAGAGCAGCGTGAGCCGGTCCGGCTGGTACCCGGCGGAGATGCCGGCCACCATCGCGTCCCACTCGTCGGCGGTGATGTGCTTCTCGATGAGCGGGAGCACGTAGTCCACCTCCATGCCGAGGTGTTCCCGCAGGATCGGCAGCATCTCGGTGAGGGTGCCGTGCACAGCGTCGCGGGACGCGGCGCCGGCATTCGCCCGCCACGTCGCCAGCTGGCCGCCGAGCGCGCTGAGGTGCGCCGCGATGCGCTCGTGGTGCTTCTCCATGCCGTGCACCAGCGGCCGGATCTCCTCCGGGCAGCGCACCCGCAGGCGCGGCCAGATGGCCTCGTCCTCGCCCTCGTGGTGGTGATGCAGCGACGTGGACATGAGTGCGATGTGATCGGCGACGATCTCGGTGCGCTGCCGGTCGCCCTCGGCGACCGCCCGGACCAGTTGCGGCATGTTGGCGAACTCGCGAAGGAAAGCCGTGTGCACCATGATCATTTCCCGGGTTATCGCCCCGGGCGCCTTCGTTCCGGCCATGACTAACCTTCCGCAGTGAGTGTCTGGTTCCACTGCGGCAAACGTGTCCGGAACGATTCTCTTCACTTGTGTGTCGGTGCCACCCCGGGCATGTATCGAAGTCATAGCCACTCGCTGAGCGCCGCGATGGTGACCGTGGCTTCGTAGCGCACGGCGAGTTCGTCGAACCGGGTGGCGACGGCGCGGTGGCGTTTGAGCCGGTTGATGCCGCACTCCACCGCATGGCGCTGCTTGTAGATCTCAGCGTCGAATGGCGGTGGCCGCCCGCCCTTCGATCCGAGTTCGCGGCGGTTGGCGTCCTGATCGGCCTTGGGTTCTGTCTCTTGGATGATCGTGTGTGCTGGCGCCGTTGCGGCCGGCCCAGCCGGTTTGAGGGCCGACGCTGGCGTGATCACCGGCAGGCCATGGAAGGCCCCGTATCAGCGGTTCCGGCGGTGGGTCGCCGACGGCACCTGGGCGATGCCGAAAAGCACGCGACGACGACATTGACTGGAACGCTCAGATCGACGCCGCTGCCCTGGCCGACGGCCGAGGCCGGTCGCTGACCTCACTCGGCACGGGCCAACCGGCAGGCGTAACAGGACAAACACGTCACCACCACGATCCCGCAGCCACGCCACCAGATCGTCAACCGGCTTCGCAAAGGCTGTAACGGCGGCCGGCCACCCGCGTTCGACCCCGTCTACAAACGGCGTAACCAGGTCAAACGCGGCTTCAACGCGTTGTCGCGGCGGGAGCGGCTGGCCGGGCTCCAAGCCACCCTCGACCTCGTCGAAACGCTCGACTGGCTCCGCGCCGTACGCGACCGCCTCCATCTAAGAGACAGAACCTAGTCGGAAGGGGTCGCTTCGATCCCGCGCCGGCGCAGGTAACGGCGGTTGCCGCGGGAGGTGTATGCCTTGTCGGCCAGGACCGGTCCGGGCGTATCCGAGGCCGGCCGACAAGGTGGGGCACCCGGATACCGTCCAGGACAGCAATGAACGCCGCGCCAGGGTGTCCCGGCGCGGATCCGCCACCGGATCCCACCGATGAGCTGCCGTTTCGTCCGGATCGGCGGACGACCCGGACGACGCGGCGCGGGTAGCAACGATTCCAGCGCTGCCCACTGCACGTCGGTCAGGTCATGCCGCCTCGTCACCGCTGAAGTGGTCACGAGGTCTCCGGTGGTCTAGACCGGCCGGGGTCCGGCCGGTCGCGAGCGACCGGCCGGCGGGGCCGTCCGTCAGTGCAGCAGCACCGGCGCCTCGGCGACGTCGTCACTGACCGCGCCGCCGGCCGGCGCGGGCCGCTTGCGGTGCGGCAGGAACGCGATTGGCACGAACGTGCACAGCACCAGCACGAAACCCACCCAGAACGTGGTCGAGTACGAGTCGGCCACGAAGGCCAGGCCCCGCTCGATGATCGTCGGTGGGACCGGGAGCTGCGTGCTGTGGCTGGCGATCGCCGCCTGTGCCTCGGTGACCGGCTCGCCGGTGCGCGGGTTGGTCAGGCCGGGGATCACGGCGGAGCCGTTGAGCCGGCTGGTGAGGATCACCGACATGACGGCGGTGCCGATCGAGCCGCCGATCTGTTGCTGGATGTTCACCAGGGTGGAGCCCCGCGCCACGTCGGCGTTCGACAGGGTGCGCAGCGCCGACGTCATGATCGGCATCATGGTGCCGCCCATGCCGAGGCCCATCACGAACAGCGAACCGCACAGCAGCAGGTATGACGTGTCCGTGCCGACCTGGGTGAACGTGAAGAACCCGGCGGCGATGAGCGCCATCGCGAACGGCACCGTGCGGCCCACCGGGACCTTGTCGGCCAGGGCGCCGGCGATCGGCATGGTGAGCATCGCGCCGATGCCCTGCGGCGCCATCAGCAGACCGGCGTGCAGCGTCGACTCGCCACGAACCTGCAGGAAGTAGCTCGGGAAGAGCAGACCGGCGCCCATGAACGAGATGACGAAGACGAACAGCGTCAGCGAGGAGACCGCCAGGCCGCGGTTGCGGTAGAGCCGCAGGTCGAGCAGCGGGTGCTTCGGCTTGAACGAGTAGAGCACGAAGCCGACCACCAGCAGCCCGCCGATCAGCATCGTCACCCACACCTTCGCGGCGGTGATCGTGCCCGTCTCCGGCAGCGACGACACCCCGTACAGGAAGAGGGCGAGGCCCGGCGAGAGCATGAGCATGCCGAGGAAGTCGAACGACTCGGACGGCTTCGGATCGTCCTTGGGCAGCGCGAAGAACGCGTACACCAGCGCGACGGCGCCGATCGGCAGGTTGATCAGGAAGACCCAGTGCCAGCTCGCCGCCTCGATCAGCCAGCCGCCCAGGATCGGGCCGCCGATCGGGCCGAGCAGCATCGGCACGCCGAGCACCGCCATGAGCCGGCCGATCCGCTCCGGCCCGGCGGCACGCGTCATGATCGTCATGCCGAGCGGCATCAGCATGCCGCCACCCAGGCCCTGGAGCACCCGGTATCCCACCAGCTGCTCGATCGAGCCGGCCGTGGCGCACAGCACCGAGCCGAGGGTGAACAGCAGCAGGGCCAGCATGTAGAGCCGCTTGGTGCCGAACCGGTCGGCCGCCCAGCCGCTCAGCGGGATGACCGTGGCCAGGGCCAGCGTGTATCCCGTCATGGTCCAGGCGACCCGGGCGTAGGTGGCGTCGAACTCGCTCTGGAAGGTCGGCAGCGCGACGCTGACGACGGTGATGTCGAGGATCGACATGATGGCGCCGAGGACCACCACGCCGGCGATCTTCAGCACGGCACCGTCCAGCTTGCTGGGTGGTGCGGCGGCTTGATCGGTCACGGGAAACTCCAGATCTTCAAGGCATTCGTCGGCAAGCGTTTCATCGTGCCACCCCGCGTCCACCTGGGGCATCCCGTTTTCCGACACCTGTGGACAACTTCTGCCCCAGAGGGTGACCCGTGGACATACCGTCACACGCCCGAGTCCTGAGGCGCCCATCGATGCAAGAACTGAACGGTAAAGCCAAAGTTCGTTCCACGCATCGCGCAATTATTGGTGAGCGTGCCACGGGCGGTACCGGCTCACCGTTCCTCCTCAGCCGCTGATGTCGAGGCGCTGCGTGCCGATGACCGACAGCAGCCGCAGCGCCTCCTCCGACGGCGAACCGGGGTCGGCCGTTTAGATCACCACGCGCTGGTTCCGGTCGCTGATGTCCAGCACATCGCAGTTCACGGTCACCGGGGCCACCCCCGGGTCATCGGGATAGCGGGCGGCCGTCGCCCGCAGTTGCCGGGCGACGCTGCGCGCGAACTGCCCCGCGTCGTCCACACCCCACAGCTGTCCGGTGAGGAACGCGCGGCGAGCCAGGTTGCGTTCCGCGCGGGGCACGGCCGAGAAGTCCTCCATCAGCGCGGCCGCCAGATCGTTCCAGGCGATGACGTCGTACGCCGCGGACACCACGAACGCGGCCGACCGGGGTAACCGGCGCAGCAGCTCCAGGATGCCCGCCCGCACCTCGGTCGGCGGACCCGGCGGCGGGCCGGGCCGGGGGGCCGCCAGGTGGTACAGGTGGCGGCGCTCGGCGTCGTCGAGACGCAGCGCGCGGGCGAGGCCGGCCGGCGTCGCCGGGGGTGATCCGCTCGCGCCGTCCGCGCAGGAAGGTGGCCAGCTCGCGCCTGTTCATGGACTCCAGTCTGACGCTCTGCTTCTCGCCGGCCAGGTATCGCCGGTACCTGGATGGGCCCGAGCCCCTCGGAAAAGCTCGGCGGCATGGGACTTCTCGACGACAAAGTTGCTTTCGTCTCCGGGGCCGGCCGGGGGATCGGGGCCGCCGCGGCGCGGTTGTTCGCCCGCGAGGGCGCCCGGGTGCTGCTGACGGCCCGCACCGAGGCCGAGCTCCAGGCGGTGACCGGCGAGATCCGGGCGGCGGGCGGCACGGCCGCCTGCGTGGTGTGCGACCTGGCCGACCCGCCGTCGGTGCAGGCCGCCGTGGACGAGGCCGTGACGCTCTTCGGACGCCTGGACGTCGCCTTCAACAACGGCGCGGCGATCCAGCCGCCGGGGCCGATGGACGACTTGCCGCTCGCCGCCTTCGACCACCTCTACCGGGTGAACCTGCGCGGCGTATGGCTGGCGATGACGGCTCAGGTCCGAGCCTTCTCCGGTGCCGGCGCGATCGTGAACAATTCGAGCGTGGGCAGCCTGCGCTCGAACCCGGTGCTGCCGGCAGGCCGAACCCGCCGAGATCGCCGAGGCGGCCGCGTGGCTGCTCAGCGACCGGGCGTCATTCGTGACCGGCGCGATCCTGCAGGTGGACGGGGGTGCGGGCGCTTGCCAGGATCTCCGGGCGGTCATCCGCCGGCAGCCCGGCGACGGGCGCCGCGGCGATGAGTTCCGCCGGGATCGGCGGTCTCAACGACATACCGCTCGACCGAACCGGAGGAACCGACATGACGGCCACCTACACCTTCGATGTCTTCTCCAGCCTCGACGGCTTCGGCGCCGCCGGCGGCGACTGGACCGGCTACTGGGGCAAGCAAGGCCCCGAGCTGCTCGACCACCGCCGCGCCCAGTTCGAGCCGGCGCACCGGATGGTCTTCGGCGCCACCACGTATCGGGCCTTCACCCGGATACTGGCCGAGGACACCCCCGAAGCCCTTGATCCGTGGGTCAGCCGGATGCGGAGCATGCCGGCCACCGTCGTGTCCTCCACGCTGGAGGAACCGCTGGACTGGCCGGACGCCACCGTGGTCAGCGGCGATGCCACCGACATCGTCGCCCGGCTCAAGGAGGAGTCGGACGTGCCGTTGCGCTCGCACGGCAGCCTGTCGCTGAACCGGGCGCTGATGGCGGCCGGTCTGGTCGACCGGGTTCAGGTGACGCTCTTCCCGGTGATCACCGGCCGGACCGGGCTCGACCCGATCTTCCAGGGTGCGGCCGACTTCGACCTGGAGCTGATCGAGAGCCGGACGCTGGACGGCCGCACCCTGGAGCTCGTCTACCGGCCCACCCTGCACGCCTGAGCCACCACCGATTCCTTTCGCGGACGCCGCCGGTCGGTATCCACATGGATGCGATAAAGCAGATGTACGCCCGTTGGGCGGCCGGGGACATGGGCGCGGACGACCAGTGGGGCGACGTGACGGCCGAGCCGCGCGGCCTGGACTACATCGAGGTGTCGGCGGACGGCGTGCCGGCGATGTGGCTCAGCCCGCACGGCGCCGACCCGGACCGGGTGATCGTCGCGCTGCACGGTGGCGGCTTCGTCGGCGGCTCCCTCTACACCCACCGCAAGATGTACGGGCATCTCGCGAAGGCGGCCGGCGTGCGGGTCCTGCTCGCCACCTACCGGCACACCCCCGAGTTCCGCTACCCGGCGCAGATCGAGGACGCGGTCACCGCCTACCGGTGGGCGGCGGCGCGCGCCCGGACCGTGGCGCTGGCCGGCGACTCGTCCGGCGGCGGGCTGGCCGTGCAGGTGGCGCTGCGCGAACCGGGCGCGGCGGCGCTCATGCTGCTGTCGCCGTGGATCGACATGGATCCGGCGCAGACCGCCGGCTCGTACGAGCAGAACGCCGCCACCGACCTGTTCTTCACCCGGCCGATGGTGCAGGGTCTCATCCGGCAGTACCTGCCGGACGGGGTGAGCGGCCTGGCCCCGGAGGTCAACGCCTTCCACGCCGACCTGTCCGCGCTGCCGCCGATCTTCATACAGTGCGGCAGCGACGAGAGCGGCCGGGGTGACAGCGAACGCCTCGCGAAGCTCACCGGCGCCCGGCTCGACGTCTTCGACGGGCAGCTGCACACCTTCCAGATGGCCGCCGGGCGCGCGGCGGCGGCCGACGAGGCGATCGCCGGGCTGGCCGCCTGGGTGCGCCCCCGGCTCGGCCTCTGACCGGGGTCGCCAACGCGCTCAAGCAGGCTTTTCCCGTACGACGTCGGCCGCGGCCTTGTCCGTGCGAAGGCCCTGGAATCGTGCCTGCCGCAGCAGGCCGTCGCGGGTCCACTCGGCGAAACCCACCTGGGCCACGATCTCCGGCCGGACCCAGTGAGCGTGCGCCTCGGGGATCTTCACCCGGCCGAACGGCGACGCCGGCACGGTCAGCTCGTCGAGGCGCGCGCGCAACGTGGTCAGCAGCTCGGTGGTGAAACCGGTGCCGACCCCGCCGGCGTAGACCAGCCGATCGCCGTCGTAGTAGCCGAGCAGCAGCGCCCCGAAACCCACCCGCGAGCCGGCCGGGTCGGTGAAGCCGCCGACGACGAACTCCTGGCCGTGCACGCACTTGAACTTCAGCCAGTCCTTCGAGCGGCCCGCCACGTACGGTCCGTCGGCCCGCTTGGCGATGACGCCCTCGTCGCCGCGGCGGCAGGCGGCCTCGTACGTGGCGATGCCGACGCCGTTGCGGTGCACGGTCCAGCGCAGCGAACCGCCCCAGGTGACCGCGTCGCGCAGCAGGCGCTTGCGTTCCCGCAGCGGCCGGTCGCGCAGGTCCTCGCCGTCGAGCTCGAGCAGGTCGAACACGCAGTACGTCACCCGGACGCCGGCCGCGCGCGCCGCGGTCTCGTCGTGGATGCCGCTGCGCTGCTGCAGACGCTCGAAGCTGGTCCGCCGGCCGGCGAACGCGACCACCTCGCCGTCGAGCACCATCGACCGGCTCTGCCGAGCCACGTCGTCGGCGACCTCCGGATAGGTCGCGGTCATCGACTGCTGATTGCGCGACAGCAGCCGCACTCCCCCGTTCGCGTCGCGCACGGCCAGGCACCGGATGCCGTCGAACTTGCGCTCGAAAATCCATGCCGGGTCGTCGAACCGCGCGTCGGTCAAGGTGGCCAGCATCGGCGGCGTCCACTCCATCTCCAGTCCCCCTCATCCGCCGGCGACATCTTCCCCAGCAGCCGGCAGGTTTCAGCCGGCCGCCTCCGCGTCGCCGCGAGCCAGCGCGGCGGTCAGGTCATAGCCGATCGCATGCGTCAACGGGTCGGCGTGGCGGTGCAGCAGCTGCCACTGGCCGCCCTCCCGCCGGAAGACCTCGGTCACCCGCAACGACCAGTCCTGGTCGGGGAACCCACCGACCCGGCCGTGCTGCCGCTCGATCAGCACGAGCACGGCGAGATCACCGGAGGTGTGCGCCTGCACGACGTCGAGCTCGTGCAGCTCACCGCCCTGGAACCACTCCTCCAGCGCGGCGATCGCCTCGTCGGAGGCCTCTTCGTCCGCGCGCACGGGGCCGCCGTTCGGAGGCATCAGCGTGTAGTCGTCGGCATGCGGCGTGAGCGCCAGGTATCCCCGGATGTCGCCGCGAATCAGAGCCGCGGCGGCGTCCGCGCGGCTGCGCACGAGGGCGGCGAGTCCTTCATTCATCTCGGCCATGGCCCTATCCTGACGCACCGCATCCCGGTACGGCTCTCTTGCGCTGGGACCGCGCGCTGCTTCGGGTCAGGCCACGTCGGGGCGGGTCATCAGCGGGGCACGCAGGTGCAGCACCGGGTCGGGGCCGGTCGGCGGGACGGTGCTCCAGGTGGCTGTCGCCCGGCCGTCGTCGATGTGCAGCCGGACCCGGTGCGGGGTGGTGACGACGTCCCACTCGGCGTGGTCGACGCCCATCGGCGCGAACAGGCGGTCGTCGAGCAGTTCCGGCAGGCCGCGGCCGGTGACGTGTTCCACCATCCGGGCCAGGACGTACGTGGTCGCGTTGTCGTAGGCGTGCCGGGTGCCCTCCGGGTCGGTGAACGGCACCGCAGGAACCCTTTGACCAGGCAGCACGTCCACCACCCGGTCGTCCAGCGCCAGCGCCGATGCGCCCCATGCCTGCGGTCCGGCGCGCGGAGGTGCCGGGGGTGCCCGCTCGCCGCGGGGAAACGCTCCACCAGCAGTGATTGGCACCCCGGCCCCCACCGTCCCAGCGGCGGAAAGCTGGCCACAACCCGCCCCGTACGGAAAGCTTTTGTGATTCACGATGTTCGATTAGCGTGCGGCGTCAGGCATCAAGGAGGCCGCGCGATGACACACCGATCCCCGGAAACGACTCCCTCTGATCTTGAGAAATATGGCTACCGGCAGGAGCTCAGCCGGTCGTTGAGCTTCACCGATCTACTGATCTACGGACTCATCTTCATGGTGCCGATCGCCCCGTTCGGGATCTTCGGCAGCGTCTTCAACGGCTCCGGCGGCATGGTCGCCCTCGCCTACGTGATCGGCATGGTGGCGATGATGTTCACCGCGCTGTCCTACGCCCAGATGGTCCGCGCCTTCCCCATGGCCGGCTCGGTCTACAGCTACGCCGGCCGCGGCATCGCGCCGCCGGTCGGGTTCCTGGCCGGCTGGGTCATCCTGCTCGACTACGTGCTGGTCCCCGGCCTGCTCTACCTGGTCGCCAGCGTGGCCATGCACTCGCTCGTGCCGGGCATCCCGGTCTGGCTGTGGCTGGTCGCCTTCGTCCTGCTCAACACCGTCGTGAACTACCTGGGCATCCAGATGACCGCCCGGGTCAACCGGTTCATGCTGGTCGCCGAGCTGATCATCCTGGCGATCTTCCTGGTGGTCGGCATCGTGGCGCTGGCGAACGGCAAGGGCGCCGGCTTCAACTTCAGCCCGCTCTACAACGCCGACACCTTCTCCTGGTCGGTCGTCTTCGGCGCGGTGTCCATCGCGGTGCTGTCGTTCCTCGGCTTCGACGGCATCTCGATGCTGGCCGAGGAGAGCCGCGAGGAGGCCCGGCAGATCGGCCGCGCCATGGTCGCCGCGCTGCTGCTGGCCGGCACGCTGTTCGTGGTGCAGACCTGGGTGGCCGCGCTGCTGGTGCCGGACGCGCCGGGGCTGCTGGCCAACGGCGATCCGGAGGGCACCGCCTTCTACGACGCCGCGCGGGTGGCCGGCGGCGGCTGGCTGGCCAGCCTCACCGCGCTCGCCACGGCCATCGCCTGGGGTTTCGCCAACTCCCTGGTCGCCCAGGCGGCGACCAGCCGGTTGCTGTACGCCATGGCCCGCGACCGCCAGATGCCGAGATTCCTGAGCCGGATCAACGAGCGTCACCGGGTGCCGGCCAACGCGACGCTGCTGGTCGCCGCCGTGTCACTGGCGCTGGGCCTCTACATGGCGACCCGCGACGACGGCATCTCGCTGCTGTCCACGCTGGTGAACTTCGGCGCGATGACCGCGTTCCTGGCCCTGCACGTCGCCGTCGTGGTGCACTACGTGGTGCGCAACCACAGCCGGGACTGGCTCAAGCATCTGGTGGTGCCGGTGATCGGGTTCCTGATCCTGCTCTATGTGGTGATCAACGCGAACATCGCCGCTCAGGTGCTCGGGTTCGTGTGGCTCGGCATCGGCGTGCTGGTGCTGATCACGTTCTACGTCACCGGGCGCCGCCCCGACCTCGCCGGTCTCAGCCAGGCGAAAACCGAGGAGAACGCATGACCGAGGTCGTCACGTACCGTCCCACCGCCGACGAGCTGTCCTACACGTTCGGTGGCCGGGAACCGGCACGCACGGTGAAGCCGGGCACGATCCTCGAGCTGTACACCGAGGACTGCTTCGGCGGCCGGGTGCGCACCGTCGACGACCTGCCGTCGGTGGTCTGCGAGTTCCCGTACCTGAACCCGGTCACCGGCCCGATCCACATCGACGGCGCCGAACCCGGGGACACCCTGGCGGTCCACTTCGTGGAGATCGTGCCGGCCCGGGACTGGGCGGTCTCCTCGACGTTCCCGCACTTCGGTGCGCTGACCGGCACGCATACCACGGCCACGCTGCATCCACCGCTGGACGAGCTGGTCTGGCGCTACGACGTGGACGTCGCCGCGGGCACCGTGCGCTATCACGCCCGGCGCGGCGACTACAGCGTGGAGTTGCCTCTCGACCCCATGCACGGTACGGCCGGGGTCGCGCCCGGCGCGTTCGAGAGCCGCATGACGATCGTCCCGGACGTGCACGGCGGCAACATGGACAGCCCGGAGCTGAGGGCGGGGGTGACCGCGTACTTCGGGGTCAACGCGCCGGGAGCGCTGTTCGCGCTGGGTGACGGGCACTGCCGGCAGGGCGACGGCGAGGTCTGCGGCACCGGCGTGGAGGCGGCGATGAACACGGTCGTGATCGTCGACGTGATCAAGGGGGTGACGACCCCGACGCCACGCTTCGAGACCGACGCGGCGCTCATGTCGGCGGGGTCGGCGCGCCCGCTGGAGGACGCGTACCGGATGAGCCAGCACGACCTGGTCACCTGGACGGCGGACCTGGCCGGGCTGGACGTCCTGGACGCTTACCAGCTGATCAGCCAGGCCGGTGAGGCGCCGGTCGGCAACGTGTGCGACCCGAACTACACGGTCCTGGCCAAGGTGGACAAGCGGTATCTGGGCGGGTCCACGCCGTACGAGGGCATTCATGATCGTCTCCGCACCGCCGGGCGGGACTATTTGAGATCGCGATAGGAAGGTGTCTTCACAGATCGATGTGAACGTATGTAGCGTCGGGCAATGCGTAAACCTGTCCAACCGCTCACCGGCGGGCTGAAGGCTCGCTTCGCCGTCCTGCTGGCCGGCGCCCTGCCGCTGGTCGGCGTCGCGGCGCCGGCCGAGGCGGCCCACACCGCGGTGGCCCTCGGCAGCGTCGTGCCGGCGCCGGCCGAGGTGCACCCGCGCGACACCGCCTTCCGGCTCGACTCGCACACGGTCATCCAGGCGCCCTCGTCGGCGCGCACGGTGGCCGACCGCCTCGCCGAAGCGCTGCGGCCGGCCACCGGTTACCGGCTCCCGATCGTCCGCACGGCTCCGCGCGGCGCGTCGGCCATCAGCCTCACCCCGGGTCACGCCGGCGGGCAGCTCGGCACGCAGGGTTACCGGCTCAGCGTGCAGCGCTCCGGCGTCACCATCCGGGCCAACACCAACCAGGGCCTGTTCGCCGGCGTCCAGACCCTGCGCCAGCTGCTGCCCGCCGCGATCGACGCGACCCGCCCGCAGCACGCCCGCTGGACCGTGCCGGGCGGCGAGATCGTCGACCACCCGCGGTTCGGCTTCCGCGGCGCGATGCTCGACGTGGCGCGGCACTTCCACACGCCGGCCGAGGTCAAGCGGTACATCGACGAGATGGTCCGCTTCAAGATCAACTACCTGCATCTGCACCTGTCCGACGACCAGGGCTGGCGCATCCAGATCGACTCGTGGCCCAGGCTCACCACGGTCGGCGGCGCGCCGGGCACCGGGGTCGACGGCGTGGGCGGCGGGTACCTGACCAAGGCGCAGTACCGCGACCTGGTCACGTACGCCGCCGACCGGTACGTGACGATCATCCCGGAGATCGACATGCCGGGTCACGTGAACGCGGCCCAGGTGGCCTACCCGGAGCTGACCTGCGACGGGGTCGCGCCGCCGCCGCGCACCGACACCGAGGTCGGGTACAGCTCGCTGTGCATCGGCAAGGAGATCACCTACCGCTTCGTCGACGACGTGATCCGCGAGCTGGCCGCGATGACCCCCGGCCCGTACATCCACATCGGCGGCGACGAGGCCCACGCCACCACGCCGGCCGACTACCTGACGTTCGAACAGCGGGTCCTGCCGATCGTCAAGAAGTACGGCAAAACGGCGTACGGCTGGAACGAGATCGCGCGGGCGCCCGCCGCGAGTGACGCGGTGGCGCAGTTCTGGGGCACCGATCCCACGAACCCGGACCTGGTCGCGGCCGTCGCCCGCGGCACCAAGGTGGTGATGTCGCCGGCCAACAAGGCGTACCTGGACATGAAGTACGACGAGAACACGCCGCTGGGGCAGGACTGGGCGGCACTCATCGAGGTGCGTACGGCGTACGACTGGGACCCGGGAACCCACGTGCCGGGAGTACCGGAGAGCGCCGTCCTCGGCGTCGAGGCTCCACTGTGGTCGGAAACGCTGCGCAACCTGGACGACATCGAGTTCATGGCGTTCCCGCGGCTCGCCGCGATCGCCGAGCTGGGCTGGTCCCATACGCACGACTGGGAGTCGTTCCGGGCCCGGATCGGCGCCTACGGCCCGCGGTGGGTTCGTCAAGGCGTGAACTTCTATCGATCACCACAGATCGACTGGGCCTCGTAGCCATTGACGATCGTGCGGGCGGCACCTAGGTTGCGGTGAGAATTTCCCCTTGTGGATGGAGTTTCGATGCGACGCTCCCCCTTAGTTGCGATCCTCGCCGCGGCGGCCCTCGTGATCACCGCCGCCTGCAGCAGCTCCGATAACGACGCCGCGCCGGCGGGCGGCAGCAAGACCGACAAGGTGAACACCGGCGTCATCGCCATCGTGGACGTCGCCCCGATCTACCTCGGCAAGGAGAAGGGCTTCTTCACCAAACGCAACATCGAGCTCACCTTGACGACCGCTCAGGGCGGCGCGGCCATCGTGCCGGCCGTCCTGAGCGGGCAGTACCAGTTCGGCTTCAGCAACACCATCTCGCTGCTGCTCGGCAAGCAGCAGAACGTGCCGGTGAAAGTGGTGTCGAACGGCAACAACTCGACCGGCGTGGACGGCAAGGACTTCGCCGGACTGTTCGTCAAGGCGGACAGCCCGATCAAGTCGCCGAAGGATCTGGCCGGCCGGACGGCCGCGGCGAACACGTTGAAGAACATCGTCGAGACCACGGTGAAGGCGTCGGTCAAGAAGGACGGCGGCGACGCGAAGGCGGTGAAGTTCACCGAGCTCGCGTTCCCGGACCAGGTGCCGGCGTTGCAGGCCGGGCGGGTCGACGCCATCTTCGTGGTCGAGCCGTTCCAGCAGGCGGCGATCGCGGCCGGGGCCCGCAAAATCGCGTCGAGCTATGTCGACGCGGCGCCGGACCTCACGGTGGCCATGTACTTCACCTCGCAGAAACTGCTCTCGTCGAACCCCGACCTGGTCCGGCGGTTCACCGACGCGATGAAGGAATCCCTCGCCTATGCGGACGCGCACCCCGACGAGGTGCGGCAGGTGCTCGGCACGTACACGAAGATCCCGCCGGAGGTGCGCGACGCGCTCGTGCTGCCGAAGTTCCCCGCCGAGGTGAACCGCGCATCGGTGGAGACGCTGGCCGATCTGGCCGTGGCCGACGGATTGCTCAGCCAGAAGCCGGATGTCGCCTCGTTGCTACCCTGACCCGGTGCCGGAGGAGATACGCGCATTCCAGTGGAGTGACTACGATGCCGTCGCGGCCGTGTGGGCCGCGGCGGCCCGCGAGGTCGTTCCCCGTGCCGAGCTCGCGCTGAAGCTGCAACGCGATCCGCAGTTGTTCCTGGTCGCGGGCACTCCCGCGGTGGGCGTCGTCATGGGGACCTACGACGGACGGCGTGGCTGGATCCTGCGGCTCGCCGTGCATCCGTCGCACCGCCGCCGGGGACTGGCCAGCCGTCTGGTGGCCGAACTCGAGAAGCGCTTCGTCGCCATCGGCTGCCCGCGCGTCAATCTGCTCGTGCTGCCGGACAACGCCGACGGGCTCGCGTTCTGGCAGGCGCTCGGCTACCTGCCCTGTCCCGACGTCCTGTGCTCCAAGGCGCTGCCGTGACTCGCGAATTCCTCCGCCTGCCTGACGTACGGGACCTGGTAGCGGCGCAGTTCGGCTCGGATCGGCGGCCGGTCTCGTTGCGGCGGCTGACCGGCGGCACGAAGAAGGGTGTCTACCGGCTCGGCCTCGACGACGGCACCACCACGATCCTGTATTCCTGGGCGGACGACGAGAACTACTGGCCGGCCTCGGACGTCGTGCCGGACGACCCGTTCACCGACGCCTCGGGCGCGCAGCTGTTCGCGGCCAACCACGCGGCGCTGACCGCCGCGCGGGTGCGGGTGCCGGAACTGCTGATGCTCGGCCGTCATCGCGACGCGGACGTGGCTCTGCTCGAGGACGCCGGCGACGTCAAGCTCGAGGCGCTGATGGAACGCGATCCCGCGGCGGCGGCCGGCCCGCTGCGCGCGCTGGGCGCGGCGTTGCGCCGCATGCACACGACGACCGGCGCCACGTACGGCCGGCTGGTGTCCGGGGTCGCACCGCAACGGCCGGCCGAGGACGTCGTCGTGGATCGGGCGCTCGCGCACCTCGGCGCGGCGGCGGCCCGGGTCGACCGGCTGGCCGCGGCGCACGACCGGATCGCGGACCACCTCCGGCGGCTGCGCGCCGAGGTGGAGCCGCGCCAGGTCTACGTCCTGGTGCACGGCGAGCTCGGGCCGGATCACGTGCTGGTGAGCCGCGCCGGCGAGCCCGTCCTCATCGACATCGAGGGCCTGACGTACTTCGACGTCGAATGGGAGCACGCCTGGCTGCGGATGCGCTTCCGGGACGCGTACGCAAGCCTGAATGCCGTTGATCTTGATCCGGCGAGGCTGGAACTCTATCGCTACGCGCAGGTGATCGCGCTGATCGAGGGTCCGCTGCGGATCGCCGACACCGACTTCCCCGACCGGCAGTGGATGCTCGACCTGGCCGAGTGGAACATCACCAAGGCGCTAAACCCGGCGCAGCACTGACACGACCTTGCCCAGGATGACCGCGCGGTCGCCGTCGATCGGCTCGTAGGCCGGGTTGCGGGGCTCCAGCAGCACGTGGCCGGAGCGGCGGCGGTAGACCTTGACGGTCGCCTCGTCGTCGATCATGGCGGCCACGATGTCGCCGTTGTACGCCTCGGACTGCTGGCGTACCACCACGATGTCGCCGTCGCAGATCGCCGCCTCCACCATCGAGTCGCCCCGCACACGCAGGCTGAACAGGGTGCCCCGGCCCACCAGGTCGCGGGGCAGCTGCAACTGCTCGCCGGCGGACTCCTCGGCCAGGATCGGCGTGCCGGCCGCGATCGTGCCCACCAGCGGCACGCCGACCGTGTCGGCGCGTTCCTCGTCCCGCGGTGCCGGCGACAGATACATCCGCACGTCGATCGGCCGCACGGTCGACCGCCCGCGCCGGACGAACCCCAGGTCCTCGAGGATGCGCAGGTGGCGGCTCACCGACGAGGTCGACGCCAGGCCGACCGCGTCGCCGATCTCCCGGGTGGACGGCGCGTAGCCGTACCGGGTCGCCCACGTCTGGATGACGGCGAGGATCTTCCGCTGCCGGGGCGTGAGGATGGAGGTGTCTTCGATCGGCTGCACTGATGGATCTTGCCAAAAGAAGGACACCGGGTGGTGGAGGCGCGCCCTGTGATGTGATGGAGGCGATGGCTCTGCGTGCGGTGACGGTCCTCGTCGTGACGGTGCTGGGCCTGCTCGTGCCCGGTTCCGCGTCGGCGGCGGCGCCGGCGGTCTGCCGCATCGGCGACGACCGGCTCACCGAGGTGTCCGGGCTGGGCGTCACCCGTACGGGCTATGTGGTGGTCGACGACGGCTCGGACGACCCGGCCGCGCGCCGCGTCTTCTTCCTGGACCGGCGATGCCGGGTGGTCCGGGCGGTGGCCTACCCGGCGCGGCCGCGCGACACCGAGGACCTGGCGGTCGGGGCCGACGGGACCGTCTGGGTGGCGGACATCGGCGACAACAACTCGACGCGCTCGACGATCGCGCTGTGGCGCCTGGCGCCCGGCTCGCGCAGGCCCGCGTTGTTCCGCCTGACCTACCCGGACGGGGCGCACGACGCGGAGGCTCTGCTGCTGACGCCGGCCGGTGTGCCGATCGTGGTGACCAAGACCGTGGGCGCGGCGGGTGTCTACGTCCCGGTGCGCGCGTTGACGGCGGGGCGCGCCACCCCGCTGCGCCGGGCGGGGACGGTGAGTGTGCCGCTGACCGGCACGAGCAACCCGTTCGGCATCCCCGGCCACCTGGTCATCACCGGCGGGGCGGTCAGCCCGGACGGGCGCAGGGCGGTGTTGCGCACCTACGCCGACGCGTTCGAGTACCCGGTCACCGGCGGCGACGTGGTCGGGGCCGTCACCGGCGGCACTCCCCGGGCGATCGCGCTCCCCGACGAGCCTCAGGGCGAGGCCATTGCTTTCCGTACGGACGGGGCCGCCCTGCTGACCGTCTCCGAGGAAGCGAATCCCACCGTCCGGAGTTATCCGTTGCCGGACCCCCCCGCCCCCTCCGCCGCCGTCCGCCCTTCGGCCGCCTCCTCGCCGGCTGTGCCTTCCTCGGCTGCTCGCCCGAGACAAGGCGCCCCTTCGCCGCAGGCCGCGCCGGGGACCCGTCGGTCCGGCATCCCGGCCGGCGCGGTGATCACCGGCCTGATTCTCCTTTGTGCCGCGGCGTTGCTGGGCTTCTCGATGGCGCGACGACGGGCCCGCCGCGGCCGGTGACGGCTTCCGCGCCGATCGCCGACGGGCCCGGCGAGCATCACTTCGAGTTCGGTACGCCGTGGAGCGTCAACGCGCCCGGCGGCACCCTGCTCACGTCGCTCGCGCGCCCGCCGTGTGCCCGCTCCTCACCCCGGTCCCGGCCTGTCCCGCCGGCTCGGGGCCGCCGTCGAGCGCCACGGCCGACGGCACCGTGCCGGCCCGTACGGCCATTTCTCGTCTTCGTCATCGTCCACGGCGACGGCTCGCCGGCCCGGTCCGAACTGAGACACGGTGCCGACGGCGCCCGACGGCCGAGCCGCCGCCGTGGCGGTGACGTCAGGCGAGTTCGTCGGTCGCCGTGGGCTCGACGTTCTCCCGCAGGTGCCGGTTGTTCCGCGGCTCCTGCTTGGTCTTCGCGTCGTTCAGCTTGCGCCGCAGATCATCGCGGACGTCGTGCAGCGCGGCGTGCAGATCCTCCTCGCTGGAGGTCGTGACGATCTTCTGCCGCCCGGCGATCCAGCACTCCAGCGTGACGCGTTGTCCCCGCGCGGCCCGGTCCTTGACCGAGACCTCCAGCTCGGTCGAGTCGGCGTGGAACGCCGCCAGCCGGGCATCGAGCGTGACGAACTGCTCAGCGATCCAGTTGAGATCGCCCTGGGAAAAGCCGGCCCCCACCCGAAGACATTCGCCAACGGTGGCCGGATTAGCCACAGCACTCATCACATCTCCTCAAATCGGTCAAAACGCTTGCTTACGCTTTCCGGTACCCGCAAGAGCGGCCCTCCAAAACTCACGATGCGAACCTGCAATCCCAAACCGGGCCGACAGGGCGGGACGGAGAGAGGCGCGGAGCGGCGGAGACGGGCGCGGAGCGGCGGAGAGGGGCGCGGAGCGGCGGAGAGGGGCGGGGAGGCGGAGAGGCGGAGAGGCGGCGAAGGCGGTTGGGGCGGCGAGGGCGCGGTCTCAGGGCCGGGCGGGCTGGAGTACTCCGTAGCGGCCCGGGATGTGCTGCGGAGGGCCTCCCGGGGACAGCGGCACGCCGTACACCTCGCAACTGCCCTGCTCGAGCACCCCCAAGCCGGCGCCGGGAAGACCGCCTGCTGGTCCGCCTCGCTGAAGTGGCGGGGCGCCCGCACCCCGGAGCGCACCAGGCGGTCGACGACCGGCGGCAGGCCGCGCAGGCGGGCGCCCTGGCTGACCAGGTAGTCCAGCGGATCGCCGGCATGATCGGTTTCGGACAGGAACAGCGTGCCCCGCTCCCCCAGCACCGCCGCGATGTTCGCGGCTACCGCCCGGCGGCCCGGGCCGTCCAGGACGTGCAGCACGCCGCGGATGTGGACGTTCGCGTCGCCCAGCTCGGCGTGCAGGCGGTCGCCGAGACCGGGACCGGTGATGTCGGCGACCCGGAAGTCGCCCTCGCCGGCATGGGCTATCGCGGACGCCGAGCCGTCCACGCCCACGACGCGCGGGGACAGCTCGGCCAGCGTCCGCGCCTGCCGGCCGGAGCCGCATCCCAGGTCGACGACCGGCAGCGTCAGGTCGGCGTGGCGGCGCAGGCACGTGGTGAGCAGCTCGCGTTCGGCGGGCTCGGCGGCGTCCCACAGGACCTCGCCGTGCGGGCCGGTGCGGCGGATGCCCTGCCAGTACCGTTCCCAGGCCTTTGACTGGTCGCGCGGCGCACCGGCCGAGGTGAACATCAGACGGGGGATGAGAAGGTATTTGCGCCAGGCCATCCCCCGAGTACGCCAGAGACCGTCACCGATGTCCAGGGCGACCGGCGGCTCAGTCCTGGCTGACGATGTCCACCGAGATCTCGACGGCCGCGACGGTTCCCCGGTTCTCCAGCCAGTGCACCGTGGTCCGGTCCTCCGGCCAGCCCACCCCGGGCCCGTACTCGGTGGTCACGCCGTCGCGATGGTCGGTGATCGTGCCGCGCAGGATGTAGACGGTGCCCGGCCTGCCCACATGGTCGTGGACCGGGCCGAACACGCCGCCGGGCTCGATGGTCACCATGCGCATGCGCAGCTGACGCCCGGCCATGCCCTCGATCTCACCGCCGAGGTCGACCGTGGCCAGCATCTGCACCGTGACGCCCTTGGTCTCGGGCCCTGCCGGTTCGTTGCTCATCGCGCTCTCCTGTCCTGAGGCGGCCGGCGCACACCATCAGTGTGGCCCATCCGGACGTGTGCTTAGCTGGGCCGATGTCACCCACCTTCGCCGAGTTGCACCGCGGGGAGCTGCCGCTTCTGCTGCCCAACGCGTGGGACGTGCCGTCCGCGCTGGCGCTGGCCGCCGAGGGCTATCCCGCGATCGGCACCACGAGCTTCGGCGTCTCGCTCGCCACCGGCCGGCCCGACGGGCAACGCGCCAGCCGCGACGCCAACCTCGCGCTCGCCGCGTCGCTGGCCGGCCGGGGCTTCTTCCTGAGCGTGGACATCGAGGACGGCTACAGCGACGACCCGCGCGAGGTCGCCGCCTACGCGGAACGGCTGACGGCGGACGGGATCAACATCGAGGACAGTACGGACGAGGAGCTGATCGATCCGGAGGCGCACGCGGCCAAGATAACGGCGATCAAGCAGCGGCGTCCGGAGCTCTTCGTCAACGCACGGGTCGACACCTATTGGCTGGGGCAGAAAGCAACAGTTCCCGAGACCGTACGGCGTGCCCAGCGCTACATCGAGGCGGGCGCGGACGGGATCTTCGTGCCGGGGGCGGACGACCCGGGCGCCCTGACCGTCGACGTGCCGCTGAACGTGCTGGCCACGCCGGGGATGACCCTGCGCCAACTGGGTGAGCTGGGCGTGCGGCGGGTGAGCACCGGTTCGCTGCCCTATCGCGCCGCGTTCCGGGCCGCCGTCGACGCGGTCAACGCCGTACGGGAGGGGAAGGCGCCGCCACCCGCGATGCCGTACGGGGATCTGCAGCGGCTGATGCGTTGAGCATCAGGCCCAGGTGACGCGCCCGCCGTCCGGCAGGCCGCGGCGACGCAGCTCGGTGACGAACTGGCGGCCCAGTGTGCCGGCCGGCATGGCCATGGTCGCGATGATGTCGCGCCGGATCGGTGGGTCGAGCGGGCGGACCGTGCCGTCGATGCGCCCGGCCAGCGCGGACACCGGCACGATCGTGACGCCGAGGTCGGAGGCGGCGAGCTGGGCGGCGCTGCGCGGGCTGCGGGTGCGCAGCACCGGTTCGAAGGTGACCCGGTTCTGCGCGGCCAGGTCGTCCAGCCAGGCGGCCAGCCCGTTGTCCGGGTCGTAATGGATGAACGGCTCGTTGGCGACCGTCTCCAGGCTGACCGCCGTCCGGTGGGCGAACCGGTGACCGGCCGCGGCCACCACGGCCATCTCTTCGGTGCCGAGCCGTTCGACGTGGTGGACGGTCGCGGTGGGGCGCGGCCCGACGATCAGGTCGGCGTTGCCCGCGGTCAGGAGCCGGTCCATCACGTCGGCGCTGGAGAACTCGCTCAGCTCGAACGTCACCTCGGGCTGCCGCATCCGCCACTGCCGGATGGCCGGGGTGAGCAGCCACGCGGTCATCGTCTCGGCGGCCGCGACGCGCAGCCGGCCCGCCCCGCCCTCGCCGATCCGGCGCCCGACCGCCACGGCGAGTCTCGCGTGGTGCAGCGCGTTGCGGGCCTCGCGCGCCACCGCCAGCCCGGCCGCGGTCGGCCGGACGCCGCGCGCCAGCCGTTCGACGACCGGGGTGCCGAGCTCGTGTTCGAGCGTGGAGATCTGATGCGACAGCGCCGGTTGCGACATGCGCAGCTCGGCGGCCGCGTTCGTGACCGAGCCCGCGTCGACGAGCGCGACCAGGCACTCGAGCGCGCGCAACGTGGTCATGGCGGACCTCCTGCCGCCGATCGTAACCGCCATTTTGCGCATAACCCCAGGTGACGAAGGCGACAGCGGCGATCACGAGGGGCCGAGCAACAGCGCGGCCACCGCGTCCGGGGCCTCATGCATGGCGTCGTGCCGGGTGGGCAGGTCGTGGACCCGCCACTGCGGATCGGTGCGGAGCCGGGCGCGCAGGCCGGCGAAGGGCGTGCGGTCGCCCCATCCGGAGCAGAAGACGAACTCGCGCCGGGGCACCCGGTCGACCGCGCCGGTGAGCCGGATCGTCTGCAGCAACGACGCGAGGGGATGGGGACGCCGGCGGGGGTCACCGCCGTCCGGCGGGCGGACGGCGAAGCCGGTGCTCGCCGCGCCGGCGGCGAACGCCTGCCGGTAGCGTTCGGTCGTCGCCGACCAGCAGGACTCGCCGTCGCGCGGGACGTAGGCGTCGAGATGCACCAGTCGGGCGACCCGGCCCCGGGCGCTGTCGGCGGCGGCAGCGATCACCATCCCGCCGTAGCTGTGGCCGACCAGCGTCACGCCGGTCAGGTGCGCGCGGTCCAGCAGCCGCAACACGTCGCCGGCGTGCGTGTCGAGGTTGGCGGTCGCGACCGTCGCGACGTCGTCGTCCGGCCGCAGACCGGTCAGGGTCAGGGCGTGCACGGTGTGGCCGGCCCGCTCCAGCAGCGGAACCACCGCCTCGAACGACCAGGCGCCGTGCCAGCCACCGGGGACGAGAACGAACGTCGCCATGGGTCTCCTCCTTCTCTGAGCCCGTCGGGTCGAGTGTCGGGGCCGCCAGGCTCGCTCCCACATCTGGCCGTCCGGCGGACGCCACCTCCGGCCGGCCGGCGAGGCGCTTCCGGCACCGCGCGCACGGCGACACCGACATGCGGATCGTCTTCCTGTTACCCTCCGTCGCCCGCCTGCTGCCCGGCCGTCCCGCCGTGTTCCTGGCCTCCGGCCTCGCGCGCGAGGTCCTGCTCGCCCTGACCGGTCCCCGCAACTACGACGACGCCGCGCCCGGCTACCGCCGCCCCGCGCGTTCCCGCCTGCTTCGAGTCCTGGTCGACGGGGCTGCGCGAAGCACACGAGCAGCCGTTGCACCTGCCGGAGCCGCGCGACGACCGGTTGCGGGCGGTCGCCCGGAACCACCCGAACGGCGGCCGCCCGCGGATGGGCGAACCCCAGCCCTTTGACGAGCTTCTGGCGCTGGGCACCGCCATCGAGGGAATCAGCGACTTCGTTCCATTCAGCTCCGTTGTGCAGGACCCCCTGGTGGGCAGGTGGTCTCCCCAGATCACCGACGTGACCGAACAGCTTTCTCGCTTCTGACGGACCGGCTGGATCTGGCGAGGATCCGGTACGACAGGGTCAGCACGATGAGGCAGCGCGGCTGGGCCATGTGGATCGTCACCTCGGTCAGAGGACACAGACTCTGGGTCGGCTACTGGGCGGCGGTGCCGGAGGACCGCCACCCGATATCGCGATTCGGCCGGACGAGCCTTCGTCGCCGAGGAGGGGAGACGCTGGTCGAACACATCGGAAGAAATCAGCGCCGCTCTCCACAGGGACCCCACGGTCGGCGACGAGCCCGCCGTTGATGGGTCGCCGGCCGATCCGCGGAGGAGGGCTGTCGCGGGATCGATGAAGCTGTCACATAACGTTCAGGTCTCGTCTTCCCCGTGAGGGTGGTGCGGCGCTTAGCGTCCGTCTGTTGTCACTGCTCCATGGAGGTCGGGTCTGTGTTTCGTGGCCATGTCCGGCGGATCGCTGCCGCAGCCTTGTCACTGTCCACGGTGGGGGCCGCTGTCCTCGGTGGGCCTGCCTATGCGAACCCGGCCGGGACCGGGCTGGTCATCAGCGAGGTGTACGTCAACGGCGGGTCGGCCGGAGCCACATATGTGAACAAGTTCGTCGAGCTGTACAACCCGACCGGTAGTGCGGTTTCCCTGGCCGGGGACACGCTGCAGTACCGGGCGGCCACCAGCACCGTGGTGCCGGGCGGGTCCCAGGTGTTCGCGCTGTCCGGGACGGTGGCCGCGCACGGGCACTTCCTGATCCAGCTGCCCAGCAACGGCGCCGGCGGTGAGGCGCTGCCGGCACCGGACCTCAGCACCGGGGGCAGCGTCAATCCGGGGGCCGCCGGCGGGACGCTCTACGTCGCCGGCAGCGCGACCGGGGTCCTGCCCACCGACCCGGCCGTCATCGACCGGATCGGGTGGGGGACGAGCAACGCGCCGGAGGGGTCCGCGCCCAGCGGGAACTCGGTGACGCTGAGCTACCAGCGTGCGGCCGGCGGCGCGGACACCGATGACAACGCGGCCGACTTCCGGACCGCGGCGCCCACTCCGCAGAACGCGGCGAGCGACGGCGGCGGGACGGCGCTGGCGGTGACCAACCCGGGAACGCAGAACGCCACCGCCGGGACGGCCATCGCCCCGCTCACGCTGGCCGCTTCGGGCGGGCAGACGCCGTACCGCTGGGAGGCAAGCGGCCTGCCCGCCGGGCTGGAGATCAGCGCCCAGGGTGTGATCACGGGGACGCCGGCGCGGGCCGGCACCTCGACGGTGACGGTGACCGTGACCGACGCGACCGGCGCGACGGCCGGCGCCGCCTTCGGTTTCCAGGTCGGTGAGCCGGCGCCGGCGTTGTCCATCGCGCAGATCCAGGGGACCGGCACCGACACCTCCCCGTACGCCGGACAGGTCGTGACCACCGACGGCGTGGTGACCGCGACGTATCCGTCCGGCGGGTTCAACGGCTTCTTCGTGCAGACCGGCGGCGCGGGCGGCGACCCGGCGGACGACAAGACCCCGGGCGCCTCGGACGCGGTGTTCGTGTTCGGCTCGACGGCCGCGGCTCAGGTCACCGTGGGTGACAGCGTTCGCGTCACCGGGAAGGTTCAGGAGTTCGCCGGCGAGACCGAGATCGGCAGCCCCACGGTGAGCCGGCTCGCCGACCCGCTGCCGCCGGTCGCCGCCGGCGTGATCCCGTGGGCGCGGCTGGGCACCGACGCGCAGAAGGAGGCGCACGAGGGCGAGCTGCTCGCGCCGCAGGGCACCTTCACCGTCAGCGACAACTACGACGCCAACTTCTACGGCTCGTTCACCCTGGCCGCGGGCTCGACTCCGCTGCGGCAGCCGACCGACGCCGCCCGGGCCGGCAGCGCCGAGGCGCAGGCGGTCGCGGCGGACAACGCGGCCCGCAAGGTCACCCTGGACGACGGGTCGAGCATCAACTACAGCAGCGCGGCGAACGCGGGCCGGCCTCTCCCCTGGCTCACGCCGGCGAACACGGTCAGTGTCGGGTCGAAGGTCACCTTCCACCAGCCGGTGGTCCTGGACTATCGCAACGCGTTGTGGAACTTCCAGCCGGTACGGCCGGTGACCGACGACGGCTCGGCGGTGGCGACGTTCAGTGACACCCGCAGCGCCAACGAGCATCCCGCCGCGCTCGGCGGCATCCGGCTGGCGACGTTCAACGTGGAGAACTACTTCCCGATGACCGGCGAGGAGTATGTCGCCAAGGGACTCGGGACGTGCACCTACCACAACGACCGGGCCGGCAACCACATCGGCGTCAACACCTGCACCGGCAGGAACGGCGAGCCGGGCCCGCGGGGCGCGGCGAACGCGGCCAGCTTCGCGCGGCAGCAGGCGAAGATCGTGACGGGCATCAACCGGCTCGGCGCGGGCGTGGTGTCGCTCGAGGAGATCGAGAACTCGGCCTGGTTCGGCGAGCCGCGCGACACCGCGCTGGCCGGGCTGGTCGACGCGCTGAACGCTGCCACCGGGGCGGCGACCTGGGCGTACGTGCCTTCGCCGGCCGGTCTGCCGCCGCTGGCTCAGCAGGACGTGATCCGTACGGCGTTCATCTACCAGCCGGCGCTGATCTCCCCGGTCGGGGCGCCGGCGGTGCTCGCCACCGAATCCGACGAGGGTGAGCCGTTCTCGGTCGCCCGCGAGCCGCTCGCGCAGGGCTTCGCGAAGGCCGGGGCGAGCGACGCGGACGCGTTCCTGGTGGTGGCGAACCACTGGAAGTCCAAGGGCCCGGGCACCCCGCTCTACCCGGGTGACGAGGAGGGTGAGCAGGGCGCCTTCAACGCGACCCGGGTGCGGGAGGCGCAGGCCACGAGCGCCTTCGCGGCGCGGACCGCGGCGGCCCTCGGCACCGACCGGATCTTCCTGGTGGGCGACTTCAACTCGTACACGCACGAGGATCCGATGGAGGAGCTGTACGCCGGCGGGTACACCGATCTGGGCAGCACGTTGAGCCCGTCGGAGTGGACCTACTCGTTCGACGGCCTGGAGGGCTCGCTCGATCACGTGCTGGCGAACGGGGCCGCGAGGGCGATGGTGACCGGGGCGGACATCTGGCAGATCAACGCGCAGGAGGCGGTGGCGTACTCGTACAGCCGCTACAACTACAACGCGACGCTGCTGTTCAACGGCGACGATCCGTTCGCGGCCTCCGACCACGACCCGGTGCTGGCCGGCCTGAGGTTGCCGTCGACGCCGGCCTGGGACGCGACGAAGGCCTACCGGGCCGGCGATCTGGTGTCCTTCAACGGTTCGGTATGGCGGGCGCTGTGGTGGACGCAGAACCAGAAGCCCGGCGACCCGTGGGGCCCGTGGGAGCAGATCGCGACGACGCCGGACGGCACCACGCTGTGGACCGCGTCGCGCGTCTTCGACGCCGGTGACGTGGTGTCGTACCAGGGTTCGCGGTGGCGGGCCCAGTGGTGGACCCGCAACCAGGTCCCGGGCCTCCCGTTCGGTCCGTGGAAGCCGGTGTCCTGACCGGGACCGGCCGCCCCCGGTTCGCACCCCGGGGGCGGCCGCGGGTGCCGGTCAGGAGCGCAGCCACTCCAGCAGGTCCTTGTTGATGGTCTCGTGCTGGGTGGTGGGCATGCCGTGCGGGAAGCCCTCGTAGGTCTTGAGCGTGCTGTTCTTGACGAGCTTGGCGGTCAGCGGCCCGGCGTCGGCGTACGGCACGATCTGGTCGTCGTCGCCGTGCATGACCAGCATCGGGACGGTGATTTTCTTGAGGTCCTCGGTGAAGTCGGTCTGCGAGAACGCCACGATGCCGTCGTAGTGGGCCTTCGCGCCGCCCATCATGCCCTGCCGCCACCAGTTCTGGATGATCGCCTCGGACGATTCGACGCCGGGACGGTTGTAGCCGTAGAACGGGCCGGACGCCAGGTCGCGGTAGAAGCCGGTACGGTTCGCGGCCAGCTGTGCCTGGAACCCGTCGAAGACGCTCTTCGGCAGGCCGCCGGGATTGTTCTCGGTCTGCACCATGATCGGCGGGACGGCGCTGATCAGAACGGCCCGTGCCACTCGGCTCTCGCCGTGGCGGCCGATGTAATGTGCGACCTCGCCGCCGCCGGTGGAGTGGCCGACGTGGATGGCGTCGTGCAGATCGAGGTGGGCGGTCACCGCGGCCAGGTCGTCGGCGTAGTGGTCCATGTCGTGGCCGTCGGCCACCTGCGACGAGCGCCCGTGGCCGCGCCGGTCGTGCGCGATGACCCGGTAGCCCTGCGCCAGGAAGAACATCATCTGGTTGTCCCAGTCGTCGGCCGACAACGGCCAGCCGTGGCTGAAGACGATCGGCTGCCCGGTCCCCCAGTCCTTGTAGAAGATCTCGACGCCGTCGTTGGTGGTGATGGTCGGCATGGTCTCCCCTCCCTGTTCGAGCCCCTCCGTCACGAAACCATCACGGAGAATGGAGCACCAGAGGAATGCGACGCACATCGCTTTCTGCGGGAAGCAAGCGAATGCGCTGCTCATGTCAGCGGGAACACCGACTGCGCCCACGGCGGCCGCGCGGACGGCGTGATCGAGGTGACCCACTTGACCCACCAGAACCCGCGGCGGCCGGGCGCCACGATGCGGGCCGGATAACCATGTCCGTACGAGAGGGGCTCGCCCGCGACCGCGGTCACGAGCCACACCTGGTCCAGCGTCGACGCGCCGAACCATCGCGCGTATCCGGTCGCCGAGCGCACCTCGACGCTGCGCCACCCGCCGCCGGTGACGCCGGCCGCGGCGAGCAGTGAGCTGAGCCGCACGCCCGTCCACTCCTGCCGGCTGTACCAGCCGCTGGTGCAGTCGAGGATCGCGGTGAACCGTTCCTGCGGCAGCGCCCCCACCGTGGCCAGGTCGAACGACGCGGTGCCGACCCGCAGGTCCCACGACGTCGGGTCGATGTGCTGGACCGCGTCGTTGATCCAGGCGGTCACCTCGAGGTGATCCTTGGGCACCGAGCCGGAGAACCGCCGTTCGGTCGCACCCCACGTGTCCCACAGGGTCGTGGCCGCCGCCGCGCCGATGCCCAGCGCCCCGAATCGCAGCAGGGCCCGCCGGTCCGGGTCGGTGCGGCGGGGCCGGACCGCGTGCCCCCAGAAATGCGCGGCCACGGCGCAGACGGCGCCGACCGCCGCGCCGACGTGGATCTGCATCAGGGTCAGCGGCCCGACGAACTCGGCACGGCCGGTCGAGTGCAGCAGCCCGCTGCCGATCGTGACCAGGACGAACACGGCCAGCCCGATCGACAGCGACTTGAGCCACCGCGAGCGCCGGGCGCGGCCCAGGCCGCGCCGGATCACCACGAACTTCCACGGGGCCAGCAGCAGGATCGCCAACGCCGCGCCGGCGTGCAGCTGGATGAGGTCGAACGGCCAGTTCACGCCGATCGTGTTGGCCGCGATGCCGGTGCACACGCCGGTCACCAGCAGCAGGCCGAGGACGAGGTCGACGCGGCGGCCGCCCTGCCGCAGCCGGGGAGCTCCCGTCATCATCGTGATCACCACTTCCACCGGCGGCAGCGACCCGGCCGGGCTGGATGCCCAGGTCGCGACCGGGGGACGTGGTTACAGACTCGCACGGCGATCCGGCCGACGTCACCCGCGCCCGGCCCGGCGCCACCTCGCAATTCCGCTGCCGCCGGGCGATCCCGGCGCCGGCGACATTCCGCCGATTCTGCGAGGAAAGGCTCGCGCCGGCCGTCCGGGCGGCCGGATAATCGGAGGCTCGCACCCTACACAGTGGAGGGCCGATGAGCGTTCTCGAGTCACTGGTGGCCGGGATCGGCGCGGGCACGATCGAGGTCGTCGACCTCAGCGCGCCGCTGTCCGCCGGCACCCCGATCCTGAAGCTGCCGGAGCCGTTCGCCGACACGATCCCGTTCGGCCTCGAACAGATCAGCCGGTACGACGATCGCGGGCCGGCCTGGTACTGGAACAACATCCACACCGGCGAGCACACCGGCACCCACCTGGACGCGCCGGTGCACTGGGTCACCGCGAAGGACGGCGAGGACGTGTCGCAGATCATGCCGTCCCGGCTGGTCGCGCCGGCCGCGGTGATCGACGTGTCCGGGCGGGTCGCGGACGATCCGGACTTCCTGCTGGAGATCGATCATGTGCGGGAATGGGAGAGCACGCACGGCCCGCTTCCGGCGGGCGGGTGGCTCCTGGTGCGTACGGGGTGGGACGCGCGATCCGCCGACCAGCAGGCGTTCCTGAACGCCGACGAGACCGGCCCGCACACCCCCGGCATCTCGGTGTCCGCGGCGCAATGGCTGGCCACCGAGGCGCCGGTGATCGGCGTCGGGGTGGAGACGGTCGGCACCGACGCCGGGGCCGCGCACTCGTTCGACCCGCCGTTCCCGTGCCATTCGTACCTGCTGGGCGCCGGCAAGTACGGCCTGACGCAGCTGCAGAACCTGTCCCGGCTGCCCGCGACCGGCGCGGTGGTGATCGCCGCGCCGCTGCCGATCGTCGGCGGCTCGGGCAGCCCGGCGCGGGTGCTGGCGCTGGTCGAGCGATGAACGTCGCCGAGGTGGTCGGCGCCACGCTGGTGTCGCTCGGCGCGGATCACGTCTTCGGGGTGGTCGGCAGCGGCAACTTCCACGTCACGAACGCGCTGGTGGCGGGCGGGGCGCGGTTCGTGGCGGCCCGCCACGAGGGTGGGGCCGCCACGGCCGCGGACGCCTATGCCCGCCTCAGCGGGCGGACCGGGGTGCTGAGCGTGCATCAGGGCTGCGGGCTCACCAACGCGATGACCGGGATCGCCGAGGCGGCCAAGAGCCGGACGCCGTTGGTGGTGCTCGCCGCCGAACCGGCCGCCTCGGCGTTGCGGTCGAACTTCCGGGTGGATCAGGAGGCGCTGGCGCGGGCGGTGGGCGCGGTGAGCGACCGGGTGCACGGCCCGCAGACCGCGGTCGCCGACGCCGCGCGCGCCTGGCGGGTGGCGTCCGGCGAGCGGCGGACCGTGGTGCTGAACCTGCCGCTGGATGTGCAGGCCCGGCCGGCGACGATCGCGTCACCGCCGCCCGCGGTGGTCGCGCATCCGCCGCGGGCCGCGGACGCCGCCGTCGCGGCGCTGGTGGAGCTGCTGGAGCGGGCGTCGCGGCCGGTCTTCATCGCCGGGCGCGGCGCGCTGGGGGCACGGGCCGAGCTGGAGGCGCTCGCCGCCGAGTCGGGGGCGTTGCTGGCGACCTCCGCGGTGGCCAAGGGGCTGTTCGCGGGCAACGCGTGGAACCTCGACGTCTCCGGCGGATTCGCCACGCCGCTCGCGGCCACGCTCATCCCGCAGGCGGATCTCGTGGTGGCCTGGGGCGCGTCGCTGAACATGTGGACCACGCGGCACGGGGCGCTGGTCGGGCCGCACGCCACGGTGGCGCAGGTCGACCTGGAGCCGGCCGCGGTGGGGGCGCATCACCGGGTCGACCTGGGCATCGTGGGCGACGTGGGCGGCACCGCGCGGGCCGTGCTGTCCTCGATCGCCGGCGCCGGCGCGGGCTACCGCAGCCCGCAGGTGCGGGACCGGATCGCCGTGTCGGGCCGGTGGCGTGACGAGGCCTACTCCGACGTCTCGGACGCGTCGCACATCGATCCGCGCACGGCGAGCATCCTGCTCGACGACATGCTGCCCGTGGACCGGGTCGTGGCGGTCGACTCCGGAAATTTCATGGGCTATCCGTCGATGTACCTGTCGGTGCCGGACCATCGCGGGTTCTGCTTCACGCAGGCGTTCCAGTCGGTGGGGCTGGGGCTGGCCAGCGCGATCGGCGCGGCCCTGGCGTCGCCGTCGCGGCTGCCCGTCGCGGCCTGCGGCGACGGCGGCTTCCTGATGGGCATCGCCGAGCTGGACACCGTGCGGCGGCTCGGGCTCGGGATGCTGATCCTGGTCTACAACGACGAGGCGTACGGCGCGGAGGTGCACCATTTCGGTCCGGCCGGCCACCCGTTGTCCACGGTGCGGTTCCCCCCGACGGACATCGCGGCGATCGGGCGTGGGCACGGGTGCGCGGCCACGACCGTACGGAAACCCGAAGATCTTGAGGCCGTGCGGGCGTGGCTGGACGGGCCGCGGGAGGTGCCGATGGTGGTGGATCTCAAGGTCTCGCCGTCGCAGCCGTCGTGGTGGCTGGCGGAGGCGTTCCGGGGTCACTGATCGCGGATGAGGCGTTCCAGCAGCGGGAACTCGTCGTAGTCCTGCCCGTGGTCGCCGAAGTGGCCGTCGTCGCGGACGATCTGCGTGCCACCCAGCCGATCGAACATCGCGCGTCCCTGGTGCTCGTCACACCCGTACGGATCGGCCCGCGAGTTGAGGAAGAAGAACTCGTTCGCGTTGCCCCGGATCGTCGCCCAGTCGTAGCTGTCCTGAAGCACCGGCTCGTCGCTGTCGTTGGGGCGCGTGCAGTACCCCGCCACGAGAATCGCCTGGTCGACCGTGACGTGCTCGAGCAGGGCCAGCAGCAGCGCGGCTCCGCCCGAGTGCCCGACGACGACGGTGTCCGCCCCGAACCGATGCCCGCCGAGCACCCTGGGCAGGAACAGCTTGATCGGCTCGACGTTGAGCCCCGCGTAGTGCGGCACCTCGACGTCGAATCCGCGGGCCCGCAGCCGCCCGGCAAGCCACGGATACCAGGCGACACCGGGATGCGCTCCGGTCCCGTGGAAGATGATCGCCTGCCGCATGCCACCGCACCTTACGCCGGATCGGCGAGCAACGAGGGCATCGCGGCGGTGAGCATCGGACGCCAGTCGGTCAGCGGGGCCACACCGGTCCCGGACCAGGCGGCGTGGGAGAGGACACTGTACGCCGGGCGGCGGGCCGGGCGGACGAACCGGTCGCTGGTGGTCGGCCGCACCCGCGACGGATCCAGCCCGGCCTCGGCGAAGACCGCCCGCGCGAGCCCGAACCACGTCGTCGAGCCGGCCGCGGTGCCGTGGTACGCGCCGGGCGCGGCCCGGCCGTCCGCGGCGGCCCGGGCCAGTGCCACCAGCTGACCCGCCAGGGCGTACGACCAGGTGGGCGGCCCCTGCTGGTCGTCGACCACGTCCAGCGTCTCCCGCTCGCCGGCCAGCCGCAGCACGGTGCGCACGAAGTTGGGGCCGTGAGCGCCGTAGAGCCATGCGGTGCGCACCACGTATCCGCCGGCGGCGAGGACCGCCCGCTCCCCCACCGCCTTGCTCCGCCCGTAGGCGTTGAGCGGCGCGAGCGGCGCATCCTCGGCGATCGGATCGCCGGCGGCGCCGTCGAAGACGTAGTCGGTGGAGATGTGGATCAGCCGTTTCCCGGCGGCGGCGGCCAGGTCCCGTACGGCGTCGCCGTTGACCGCCGTTGCCGCGTGCTCGGCCGTCTCGGCACCGTCGACGTCCGTCCACGCGGCGGTGTTCACCACCACGTCGGCGCCGTCCACGAACGCGCGCACCGCGGCGGGGTCCGCGATGTCCAGCTCGGCCCGCGGGGGCGCCACCACGTCGGTCTCCCCCGCCGCGGCGAGGACCGCCCGCAGATCCTGCCCGAGCATCCCGCCCGCGCCGGTGATCAGCCAGCGCATCAGAGGGCACTCCGCGCCTTGAGCGGTTCCCACCAGGCCCGGTTGTCGCGGTACCAGGCGACCGTGGCGGCCAGGCCGTCGGTCAGCGAGACCCGCGGCGCGTACCCGAGCTCCCGGCTGATCTTCGTGATGTCCAGCGAGTACCGCCGGTCGTGGCCCTTGCGGTCGGGGACCTGACGCACCCGGTCCCAGCCGGCGCCGCAGGCCTCGAGCAGTTTGCCGGTCAGCTCCCGGTTCGTCAGCTCGGTGCCGCCGCCGATGTGGTAGACCTCGCCGGATCGGCCCTTCTCCAGCACCAGCTGGATGCCGCGGCAATGGTCGGACACGTGCAGCCAGTCGCGGACGTTCCCGCCGTCGCCGTAGAGCGGCACGTCCTTGCCGTCGAGCAGATTCGTCACGAACAGCGGGACGACCTTCTCGGGGAACTGGTGTTCGCCGTAGTTGTTGGAGCACCGGGTGACGACCACGTCGAGGCCGTGCGTGCGGTGCGCGGCCAGGGCCATCAGGTCGGAGGCGGCCTTCGAGGCGGCGTACGGCGAGTTCGGCTGCAACGGCCACGTCTCGGTCCACGATCCCTCGGCGATCGAGCCGTACACCTCGTCGGTCGAGACGTGGACGAACCGGCCGATCCCGGCCGCTCGCGCCTCGTCCAGCAAAGTCTGCGTGCCGAGCACGTTGGTGGTGACGAACGGCAGCGCGCCGGTGATCGACCGGTCCACATGAGATTCGGCGGCGAAATGGACGATTACGTCGTGCCCCGGGAGCAAATCGCGCAGGAGCGCCGAATCCGAAATATCGCCTTGCACGAAGGTGAGTCGGGAATTCGACTCCGGCAGATTGGCGCGATTGCCCGAATAGGACAACAGGTCCAGAACCGTCACCGACGCGCCGGTCACCGCCGCATACTCATCCGCAAGGAGGGCCCGCACATAGGCCGATCCGATGAAGCCGGCACCGCCGGTCACGAAAATCCGCACGGTGGGCGAGTGTACCGGTCGACGACGATCAAACTAGTCTTCTCCGGTGCGTGGAATTCTGCTCGCCGGTGGCACCGGCTCACGACTCTGGCCGATAACCATGGCGATGTCGAAACAGCTCATGCCGATCTTCGACAAACCCATGGTCTACTACCCCCTCACCACGCTGGTGTCCGCCGGAATCAAGGAAATCCTGGTCATCACCACGCCCGAGGACCAGCCGCACTTCCGGCGCCTGCTCGGCGCCGGCGACCGGTTCGGCCTCTCGCTGTCGTATGCGGCGCAGCCGCGCCCGGAGGGCATCGCGCAGGCCTTCCGGATCGGCGCCGACTTCATCGGTGACGAGCCGGTCGCGCTGATCCTCGGCGACAACATCTTCCACGGCGTCGGCCTGGGCCGGCAGTTGTCCCGGTTCACCGAGCCGGCCGGCGGTCGCGTCTTCGCCTATCCGGTGGCCGATCCCGAGCGGTACGGCGTGGTCGAGTTCGACGACGACGGCAAGGTCCTCTCCATCGAGGAGAAACCGGAACGGCCCAAGTCCACGTACGTCGTTCCCGGTCTCTACTTCTACGACGCCGACGTGGTGCAGATCGCCGGCAAGCTGCAGCCGAGCGCACGCGGCGAGCTGGAGATCACGGCGGTGAACGAGGAGTACCGGCGTCAGGGCCGGCTCGACGTGACGGTGCTGGACCGAGGCACGGCGTGGCTGGACACCGGCACGTTCCAGTCGATGGTGCAGGCGTCGGAATACGTGCGGGTCATCGAGGAGCGGCAGGGCTTCAAGATCGGCTGCGTCGAGGAGGCGGCCTGGCGGCTCGGCTTCATCTCCGACGGCGAGCTGCGCGAGCTGGCCCGGCCGCTGCTCAAGAGCGGATACGGGCGATACCTGGAACGCCTGCTGGAGACCGGCCGCTACGGGGGTGCGCTGTGAAGATCCGGCCGCTGTCCATCGAGGGTGCGTTCGAGGTGACCCCGGTGCGGCACGGCGATCCGCGCGGATCGTTCCTGGAGTGGTACCGCTTCGACGTGCTCGCCTCGGCCGTCGGCCATCCGCTCGACCTGGCTCAGGCCAATCTGTCCACATCGGCGAAGGATGTCGTTCGGGGCATCCACTTCGCAGACGTGCCACCCGGACAGGCCAAGTACGTGACCTGTGTGGCGGGCGCGGTCCTCGACGTGGTGGTGGACATCCGCGTCGGTTCTCCCACCTTCGCCACGTGGGAGGCGATCCGGCTGGACGACCAGGAGCGCCGCGCTGTCTATCTCGCCGAGGGGCTGGGGCACGCCTTCTGCGCGCTGACGCCGGGCGCGACGGTGACCTACCTCTGCTCGAGCACCTACCGGCCGGGTCACGAGCACGGCGTGCACCCGCTCGATCCGGACCTCGGCATCGACTGGCCGGCCGGCGTGCCGCTGCTGTCCACGAAGGACGCGGCCGCGCCGTCGCTGGTCGAGGCACAGGCCGGCGGCCTGCTGCCGCGATACGACGAGTGTTGCGCCTACACGGCCTCACTCCGTCGGATTTAATACATTCGAGCGCACCGTTGCGGCATTGACCCGAGTCTGTCGGTGGAGTATGGAAACACCTCCCGCAGGCGTCATTCCGGCACGGTGCGCTCACTTGTATGTAGAGGATCTTGGTTTGCCCGGATCCGACCACCTTGGACTGCTTTGTAATCTGCCCTCATCCGATTCGTCATTCCTCTCGAACGGAAAGATGTAGCGCGGGTGGGTGACCATTCAGCAGAGTTTCCCGTGGGTCCGACGGGCTGCCGGACCACAGATCGAGACGACCACAGAAGCAAGCAGGAAACCGGCGCGTCGGCGGGGCCGACACGGCGGTCCGTGGTATGCACCGTCGATGATGGGGGCTAGGCGTGCAGACGATCGAAAAAGTGTCGACCGTCGAGATGATCCCGAAGAACCCGCAGGTCGGGCCGCCCAGGGGGCAGCAGATCCGGGCGGTCTCGGCTCATCCCGGCTGGCGCGGCCGGTACGCTCTCGGACTTTGCCTCATCGACGTGATGGTGGGGCTCGTCGCCGCCTCGTCGGCCCTTCTCCTGCGTTTCGGCGCCGCCGAGACACAATCGTTCCTGATCGACTATCGCTTGTTCAGCTTTATGTTTCCGCTGGCCTGGGTCGGGGTGCTGGCAATAAACCGGGCATACGAGGCACGCCATCTGTTCGTCGGCACCGACGAATATGTCCGGGTGGTCCGCTCCGGAATTGGTTTGACCGCGGTCCTGGCGGTAATTTCCTTTTCGTTCGACCTGCGTCTGGCCCGCGGCTACGTGATTATCGCGGTGCCCCTGGCCACGCTGGTCGACGTGGGCGCGCGATATGTCTACCGGCAATTGCTGCACCGCTCCTGGGCCCGCGGCGAACGGCTGCACCGGGTGATCCTCATTGGACACGCCAAGGCGGTCACCGACATGACCCGGCGGCTGCGCAACGAGAGCCACCACGGCCTCGGGATCATCGGCGCGTGCCTGCCGCCCGGCCAGGACGGCCAGGAGTTCGCCGGCATGCCACCGGTCTACGGCAGCTTCGACGACGTCGCCAAGGCGGTGCGCCACTCCGGCGCCGACACGGTGGTCGTGCTGTCCTGCCCCGAGATCGACGGCGCCGCCCTGCGCCGGCTCGCCTGGCAGCTGGAACGCGACGAGATCGACCTGATCGTGGCCAGCACGCTGGTCGACGTGGCCGGCGACCGCACCACCATCCGCCCGGTCGACGGCCTGCCGATGCTGCACGTCGAACACCCCCGGCTCAAGGGCAGCGCCCGGCTGGTCAAGGCCGCCTTCGACCGGGCCGGCGCGTTCGTCCTGCTGACCCTGGCGTCGCCGGTGCTGATCCTGCTGGCCGCGCTGGTCATGTTCGGCCCGGGCGGACGCGGGCCGGCGGTGTTCCGCCAGGAGCGCGTCGGCAAGGACGGCCGCCCCTTCATGCTCTACAAGTTCCGCACGATGGTGGTCAACGCCGAGGCGCGCCTGCAGGAGCTGCGCAATCTCAACGACACCGACGGCGAGCTGTTCAAGATGCGCAAGGACCCGCGCATCACCCCGGTCGGCCGCTGGCTGCGCCGGTACTCGCTGGACGAGCTGCCGCAGCTGGTGAACGTCCTCAAGGGCGACATGTCGCTGGTCGGCCCCCGGCCGCCGCTGGCCCGCGAGGTGGCCGGATACCCGGACGACATGCGCCGGCGGCTGGTCGTGAAGCCGGGACTGACCGGTCTGTGGCAGGTGTCCGGACGGTCCGACCTGTCGTGGGAGGAGTCGATCCGGCTCGACCTCACCTACGTCGAGAACTGGTCGCTCGTCCTGGATCTGACGATCCTCGCCCGTACGGTCAGTGCGGTGGTCCGCACCTCGGGAGCCTACTGATGCAGACCCGTCCACGTCTCACCGTCATCGGCACCGGCTACCTCGGCGCCACCCACGCCATCTGCATGGCGGTCATGGGTTTCGAGGTGATCGGGGTCGACGTCGACCGCGCCAAGGTGGCGAAGCTCAACGCCGGTGAGGTGCCGTTCTTCGAGCCGGGGCTGCCCGAGCTGCTGGCCAAGGCGCTCGAGTCGGGCCGGCTGCGGTTCACCGGGTCGCTCGCCGAGGCGGCCGCGTTCGGTGACGTGCACTTCGTCTGCGTGGGAACCCCGCAGCAGCGGGGCTCGCACGCCGCCGACCTGACCTACGTCGACGCCTCGGTGACCGAGCTGGCCCGGCACCTGACCCGCCGGGCGCTGGTGGTCGGGAAGTCGACCGTCCCGGTCGGCACCGCGGCGCGCCTGGCACGGCTGATCCGCGAGACCGCGCCCACCGGGGACCGGGTGGAGCTGGCCTGGAACCCGGAGTTCCTGCGCGAGGGCTTCGCCGTGGACGACACGATGAAGCCGGATCGGCTGGTCTTCGGGGTCACCAGCGCGTGGTCGGAGGAGATGTTGCGGGCCGCGTTCGAGCCGGTCCTCGCTCAGGGTGTCCCGGTCAAGGTGACCGACCTGCCCACCGCCGAGCTGGTCAAGGTCGCGGCCAACTCGTTCCTGGCCACGAAGATCTCCTACATCAACGCGATGGCGGAGATCTGCGAGGCGACCGGCGCGGACGTCAGCGACCTCGCCGAGGCGCTGGCCTACGACGAACGGATCGGGGGCCGGTTCCTGCGGCCCGGGCTCGGCTTCGGCGGCGGCTGCCTGCCGAAGGACATCCGGGCCTTCATGCACCGCGCCGAGGAGCTCGGGGTCGGCCAGGCCGTGGGATTCCTGCGGGAGATCGACGGCATCAACGGCCGCCGCCGGGCCCGGACGGTCGACCTGGTCGTGGAATTGTGCGGCGGGGACGTGACCGGCAAGAAGGTCGCCGCGCTCGGGGCCGCGTTCAAGCCCAACTCCGACGACATCCGCGACGCCCCCGGGCTGGACGTGGCGGCCACCCTGGCCCGGACGGGCGCGCAGGTGGTGGTCTTCGACCCGGCCGCGATGGACAACGCTAGACGGCAACACCCCGAGCTCGGGTACGGCGTGAACGCGCTGGACGCCGCCCGGGACGCCGACGTGGTGGTGCTCCTGACCGAGTGGACCGAGTTCCGGCAGATCGATCCGCGCGCGATGGCCGCGGTCGTCGCGCACCGCCGCATCGTCGACGGCCGGCACGCCCTCGACCCGGCGACGTGGCGGGCGGCCGGCTGGGAATACCGGGCCCTCGGCCGCCCGGGCGCCTGACCTTCCCGGTCAGGCGTTGCGGACGGCGATCAGAGACTTCGTCAGGCCGGCGAAGCGTTCGGCTCGAATCACGGAATCGGGGAAGTAGTGGCGCATCTGGGTACGGTCGAGCAGTTCGATCCACAGCGCCGATTGCGCCGCGTCGGTGCGGTCGGCCGGGCGCGTGTGCGACAGCGGCCACCAGCGCGCCATCGAGACCTGCGCGGCGTTCGGCAGGAACTGCATGCCGGGCGCCACGAAGTGCGGCTCGACCGGGAAATAGCGGTACGGCGTCTGCACCCAGTGCGAGTCGGCCAGTTTGTGCACCGCGTCGGCCAGCCGCAGGCGTCGTTCGTGGCCGCCCACGTGCTCCAGCACCGAGTTGCAGAACACCAGGTCGTAGCGGCGGCTCAGGATCGCGCCGGGAAGGTCGCACGCGTCGCCGAAGTCGACCTCGGTCCACGGGGGCAGCTCACCGGACTCCAGCCCGGTCTCGCCCTCGAGGTTGACGATGTGGACGTGTTTCGGGCGGACCGGTGCGTTCACCCAGCTGCCGGCCCGGCCGCCGAGGTCGATGACGGACATCTCCGCCAGGTCCGGAAATTGCTGTGCAAGCCAGCCGGCGCGCCGCTTTCGCATCCGATCGCCGACCGAGCCCGGCCGATCGACGAGCCGCCAGCGAAGAGAATGTATCCCCACGACGACAACGCTAGTCACCCCGTTTCCTGCGGCCCCTCCGCCGATCTGCCAAACCTGCCGGACGGATGGGTGTAGCGCGTGGTCGCGGGATTCAGCAGAGTTCACAGGCAGCGTTGAGGATGATGTGGACAGTCTGGGGAGTCGATTGATGCGGATCACCGTTGTCCGCCCGGATGAGCTGGGCCGCGGCGAGCTGGACTCGTGGCGGCAGATGCAGCGCGACCTGCCACAGCTGCGAAGCCCCTTCCTGGCACCGGAATTCACCCTCGCGGTGGCTCGCAACCGGCCCGCGGCGCGGGTCGCGGTGCTGGAGGACTCCGGCGGCGTCGCCGGCTTCTTCCCGTACGAGACAAGGCGTCGCGTGGTCGGCGTCCCGATCGGCTCCGGGATCTCGGACTGTCAGGGGCTGATCCACCGGCCCGGCTTCGAGTGGGACGCGGTCGAGCTGTTGCGCGGCTGCCGGTTGCCGGTCTGGGAGTTCGACCATCTGATGGCCGAGCAGCGCGGGTTCGCCCCGTTCCATGCGGTCCGCACCGGTTCGCCGGTGCTCGAGCTGAGCAAGGGCTACCCCGCGTACGTCGAGGACCGCAACGCCGCCGGCGACGTGGTGAAGCAGGCTCTGCGCAAGCAGCGCAAGATGGTGCGCGAGGTGGGCGAGGAACGCTTCGTGTTCGCCGACGACGACGTCCGCGGCCTGGCCGCGCTGCGCGAGTGGAAGTCCGCGCAGTACCGGCGCACCCAGCAGTACGACCGGTTCGCCACCCCGTGGATCCGGTCGGTGCTGGAGGAGTTGCTGGCCTCCGAGGCGCCCGGGTGCCGCGCGGTGGTGTCGACCATCTACGCCGGCGATCGCCCGGTGGCGGCCCACCTCGGGCTGCGCAGCGAGTCGGTGCTGGCGTACTGGTTCCCGTCGTACGACATGGACCTGTCCCGCTACTCGGCCGGCATCCTGCTCTGCCTGCGGATGGCTGAGGCCGCCGCGGCCGACGGGATCGGGCTGATCGACCTGGGCAAGTCGGAGGCGCTCTACAAGACCCGGTTGAAGAACGACGAGCTGCCGGTGGCCGAGGGCCGCGTCGGACGATCGTGGCCGGTGGCGACCGCGCGCCGGGTCGAGTCGGCGGTGTCCCGGTCGCTGCGCGGCGGCACGCTCGGCAACCGGCTCACAAGCGGGCGCACCGGCAAGGTGCTGCGCGGACTGAAGGCAAAGGTGGCAGCACGATGACCAACGAAACCGTCGCCGTCGTGGTGGTGACGTACAACAGCGAGCGGCTGCTGGCCGACCTCGTCGCCGGGCTCGGGGCCGGCATGGCCGGCGTCGACTGGCACCTGACCGTCGCCGACAACGCCTCGGCCGACCGGAGCGTGGCGACCCTGCGGCGGCTGGCGCCGGAGGCGACGATCGTCGAGATGGGCCGGAACGCGGGCTATGCGGCAGGCATCAACGCCGCGGTGGCCGCCGCGAGACCGCACGACGCGGTGCTCGTCCTCAACCCCGACGTCCGGCTCACCCCTGGCTGCATGGCGCTGCTGCTGGCCGCGCTGCGCCTGCCGGGCACCGGGATCGCGGTGCCGCACATCGTGGACGGCACCGGCGCGCTGATCCCCACGCTGCGCCGTGAACCGAGCATCCTGCGCACGCTCGGCGACGCCTTCCTCGGGGCGCGCCGGGCCGGGAGGTACCCGATGCTCGGCGAGGTGGTCACCGACGAGCGGCGTTACGCGACGGAGACGTTCACCGACTGGGCCGAGGGTTCCACCATGCTGGTCAGCCGCGAGTGCTGGGACCGCTGCGCACCCTGGGACGAGTCCTTCTTCCTCTACTCCGAGGAGACCGACTTCGCCCTCCGGGCCCGGGACAAGGGCTTGCGTACGCGCTACGTGCCCGACGCCCATGCGGTTCACCTGGAGGGCGACTCCCGACAGTCCCCGGGCCTGTGGGCGTTGCTGACGCTCAACCGGGTGCGGCTCTACCGTCGCCGGCACGGGCGGATCAGCAGCGGCGCCTACTGGGCCGCCCTGCTGCTGCGCGAGTCGAGCCGGGCCCTGCTCGGCAGGCGGCCGAGCCGGGCCGCCGCCCGCGACCTGGTCAGCCCGTCCCGTCTGCGCGAGGTGCCGGGCCCGGCCAGCGTGGTGCGGGCGGGCGGCCGAGTCAGCGCCGGCGTTTGATCACCCCGACGGCGCCCGCC
>NZ_CAKUCL010000028.1 GCF_934643405.1 uncultured Actinoplanes sp. | reverse complement strand
CACCGGGGCCGCCCGCTCGCGGCTGCGCGACGCCGTCGTGGAGACCATCGACGGGCTGGAGGATCTGGCGGGCCACACGGACGGCGTACCGGAAAGGCGCAGCCGGGAGCTGGAGCGCCTGGAAGCGAAAGCCGCCTCGGCTGCCGGACGCGCCGCCGCGCTGGCGCATCTGGGGTGGGGTGTCGCGGTGGCCGGGACCGTGTCGGCGCTGCCCGGGCTGACGCCGGAGTGGGCGGCCGTGCTGTTGCTGGCGATCGTCGCGCTGGGTGAGCCGGTGCTGGGGCTGCCCGACGCCGCGGTGGCTCGGCTGCGGGCCAAGGGTGCCGACGCGCGGATCGAGGCGACGACCACGGACCGCCCGGCGGCGACGTTCCCGGACGGGCCCGCGCTGCCCGCGCCGTCGACGGCCGTGTCGCTGCGGATCCGGGGCCTGGACGCCGGCTGGGACCGCACGGTGGTGCACGACCTCGACCTCGATGTGCCGGCCGGGTACCGGATCGCCGTGGTGGGCCCGTCGGGGTCGGGCAAGTCCACGCTCGCCGCGGTTGCCGCGCGCCTGCTCGACCCCGCGAAAGGCACCGTGGAGATCGACGGGATCGACTCCCGGCTGCTGCCGGAGAGCGCGGTGCGCGGGCGCATCGTGCTGGTCGGCGACGACACCGGGCACATCTTCGCCTCGACCGTGCGGGAGAACCTGCGCCTCGCCCGGCCCGCGGCCACCGACGAGGAACTGCGAGAGGCCCTTTCCCGCGTACGGCTGGGTTCGTGGCTCGCCGCACTCCCCGACGGTCTGGACTCCTGGCTGGGCAGTGGCGGCAGCACGATGTCGGGCGGCCAGGCGCGGCGGTTCGCGGTCGCCCGGGCGCTGCTCGCCTCCCCGGGCCTGCTGATCCTGGACGAGCCGACGGAGGGCCTGGACGCGGACGTGGCCGAGGCGCTGACCGCCGACCTGCTGGACGCGGCCCACGGCCGTACGGTCCTCATGCTCACCCACCGCACGGAGGGCCTGGACCGGGTGGACCGCGTCCTGACCCTCGGTGAGCGGGCCGAGCTCGGAGCCGTTCGATGATCGTGGCTCCGGAGCGTCGGTTCCCGCGACGGCGTATCGATCCGTGGAAGCACGTCGCCGTTCGGTGGGCATCCGATGGCCGACACGCTGAAGGGTGTCAGCTGCGCTGGGCCGGGATCCGGACGGACGGGGCCTCGGCCGGTGGTCGCAACGCGGTCAGCGTCGCGTAGCCGTCGGCCAGCAGGGCGATGTCGGTGCCGGGGACCAGGGTCTCGCCGTTCTGCTCGACGGTCATGCGGACGAAACCCTCGCCCTGCTCGGCGACCGCCATCTGGGCCTGGCCGAACGGCGCCAAGGTCGCCTCGCGGACGCCGGCCACCGACGGCAGGTCCGGCACGTTGAGGTTCAGGACCGTCGCGGCGGGCGCCGAGACGAGCCAGTCGAGCAGGGCGGCGGCCCGGTCCGCGGCCGTCTGCCAATGCAGCACGTCGTCGTCGGGGACGCGGATCGCGGCGCCCGCGGAGTTCGCGTTGCCGGCGGTCAGGACGTCCAGCGACACCGCCATCGCGCGCAGGCCCGCGTTCGCCGCGGTCAGGGCCGCGCCCACCGTGCCGGAGTGCAGGACCGCGTGACCCGCGTTCGCCCCGCGGTTGATGCCGGAGAGCACCACCTCGGGCGCCGGGCCGAACACCGCCAAGCCCGCGAGGACCACTATGTACGCCGGGGAGGCCGCGACCGCGTACACCGGGAAGCCGGCCGAGGGGCGCCGTTCCACCACGATCCGGCCCTGCGCGGTGACCGCCGTCAGCGAGGCGCTCATGCCGCTCTGCTCCTCGCGCGGCGCGGCCACCACGACCTCGTGCCCGGCCTCGTGGGCCGCCGACGCGAGCGCGTGCAGACCGGGCGCGTCCACCCCGTCGTCGTTGGTGATCAGGATCCGGCTCATCGCATCGGTGATACCCGCCGGGACGGCTTTCAGGCCACCGCCGCCGGCTCGGTGAACGAGAGCGCTCCGGGCGGGACCGGGCGGCCGAAGTGGTAGCCCTGGAGCAGGTCGAAACCGGCCTCGGCGAGGATGGCCGCGGTGGCCGCGTCCTCGACACCCTCGGCCACCAGCGTGAGCCGCAGGCCCTGGGCCATCCGGGCGACCGCCTCGACGATCGCGCGGTCCTGGGCGTGGTGGATGCGATGCACGAACACCCGGTCCAGCTTCAGCTCGTCCAGGGGCAGCCGGGTCAGCAGGGCCAGGGAGGTGTTGCCGGCGCCGAAGTCGTCCATCGCCACCCGTACGCCCATGGACCGCAACTGACGCAGCAGCTCGGCGCTGTGGTCGGGCCGGGTCATCACCGCGCTCTCGGTGATCTCCACGATGAGCGCCGCGGCGGGCAGGCCGTGCTCGGCGAGCAGGCCGGCGATCACCTCGACGATGCGGTCCCGGGCGAGCACCGGCGCCGGCAGGTTCACCGCCACCGGGACCGGGCGGCCGCGGCGGTGCCAGCGGGCGGCCTGCGCGATCGCGTCGGCCAGCACCCGGTCGGTCAGCGCGATGATCACATCGGAGCGTTCCGCGGCGGGCAGGAACGCGGCCGGGGTGAGCAGCCCGTGCTCCGGGTGCTGCCAGCGGACCAGCGCCTCGACCGAGCGGATCGTGCCGGTGGCCGCCTCCACCAGCGGCTGGTAGTGCAGCACGAGCTGGCCCTGGTCGATCGCGGACCGCAGCTCGGACTGAAGGCGCAGGTCGGTGCCCTGCCCGGCGGCCAGCTCCGGCCGCCACAGCTCGACGAGGGTGCGGTGGCGCTTGGCCGCGTACATCGCGGTGTCGGCGCCGGCCAGAAGGGCGCCGAGCGTACGGCGACCGGCCGCGGTGCGGGCTATCCCGGCGGACGCCTCGACCGTGATCGGCACGCCCGCCACGGTGAACGGCCCCTGGATGGCGCGCAGCAGGCCGCGAGCCGTGTCCTCGACGTCGTCGCCGGCGTCGTCGAGCAGGACGACGAACTCGTCGCCGCCGAACCGGTAGACCCCGCCGGTGCACTCCGACAGCACCGCCGCGACCCGGCGCAGCAGCTCGTCGCCGCGGCTGTGCCCCAGCGAGTCGTTGATCTCCTTGAACCGGTCCAGGTCGATCAGCACCAGCGCGACCGGCCGGTCGGTGGCGAGCAGGGCCTCGGCCGCCTCGGTCAGTTTGCGGCGGTTGCCCAGGCCGGTGAGCACGTCGGTGAAGGCAAGCGTCTCGTATCCGCTGCTCAGGTGCTCGACCAACGGGCCGATCGGGGCCAGGCCGAGCCGGCCCTCACCCAGGTCGACCGCGACCGGGGCGGCCCGGGCCGGGCCGGATCGGGCCAGGCCGGCGCGGGCCGCGGTGTCCCAGTCGGCGCCGGCCGGCAGGACCAGCGCCGGCTCGCGCAGGATGGCGCGGACCGGCCGGCGGCAGAGCACCGCGCGCCCGTAGCCGAGCCGGCCCGCGAAGATCATCTCAAGGTACGGGCGGTCGAGCACGTACAGCCGGCCGTCGTCGGACGCGATGACGCCGAGCAGGCCGGGGTCGCCGCGCAGGATCGCCTCGATCTCGCCCACGCCGGTGCCGGCGCCGATCACGGGCACTTCGGCGGCGAGGTCGCCCAGGACACGTGTGTCCGGCATCAGCACCCCCTCGCCCCACGTGATCAGATGCGCTGAGCGGCCAGCGTACGTCAGACGGGTCCCGAGCCAGAAAGCCCGTACCGAAGAATTCACCTATCGCTGCGGTTGCCCCAGGAAGATGGGGTTGGTCAGCGCGACCATGGCGTCCGCACGGCGGACCTCGGCCCGGACGTACCGGGCGTTGCGCGGCGTCGTCGTCCAGGTCACCTTCCCGTCGGCCGGCAACGGGACGGTCACCCGTACGCCCTGATCCGTGATCAACCGCACGGTGGTGCCCGGCGCGCCCGCCACCGTGAGTTCGACGCGCACCTGCTCGGCCTCGCCGGCGTGCAGGCGCTCACCGATCCCGGCGCGCTTGGTGAGCCCGGACGCCGTGAAGGTCAGGTTCACCGCGGCGGACTCGGCGATCCAGGTACGGCCCGCCTTGACCCCGGCCAGGATCGCCGACCGCTCCAGGTCGTCGGCCAGCACCACGTTGTGCGGCAACCCGATCACCTGCGGCTCGCTGTGCGCGTCGCTGTCCCCGACGGCCGGAATAAACTTGCCCGACACGAGCAGGTTGTCCCACATCGCGACCACGGCCTCGTCGTCCGCGGTCCACGGGCCGTTCCAGACCTCGATGGCGTCCATGCCGGCGAAGCCGAACTTCCAGCCGCAGGCGACGCAGGCGGAGTTCGGGTGCGCCGCGACCGCGAGGCCGCCGGCCCGGTGGATCTGCTGGACGAAACGGGCCAGACCGCCGTCGGCCGCCCGGTACCGCCAGTCGATCCAGGTGCCCGCGGGCAGGCCGAGCGCCGTGTAGTGGCCGTTGCGGGTGGTGATCTCCTCGCCGTCGATGATCAGCAGGTCCGGCCCGGCGAACTCGCCCCAGACGCCGCTGGCGCTGGACGTGTTGTGGTCGGTGGAGACGATGTAGTCCAGCCCGGCGGCGCGTGCCCCGGCGGCGACCTCGGCGGGCAGCCGCTTGCCGTCGGAGTGCACGGTGTGCAGGTGCATGTCGCCGCGGTACCAGGCCCGGCCACGCCCGGTGGCCCGCCGCGGCGCGTGCCGGGGCACGAACGCGGGACCCTGCGGCCCGAAGCCGAGGGTCACCGTCACCTTCCAGTTCAGACCCTGCGGCGCGACGGTGTACGGGCCGACGATGACGTGCCAGGTGCCGGGGCGGACCGGGCCGGGCAGATATCCCGGCGTGGCGTCGGACGCGGTGATCGTGAACTCGGTGCGGGCGCCGCCGGACCAGCCCCGGAAGCCGCGCGCGTTGCCGAGCTCGTAACCGCTCTCGTCGAAGATGCCGATGTCCAGCGCGTTGCCGTTGGTGCCGGCCGGGACGGCCGGCTTGTCGTAGCTGTAGGAGACGGTCAGGCTGTTCACCCCGGCCGGGATCTCCAGCGGGATGTACACCCAGTCCGGCGCGCCGTAGGGGATGGTCCCGGTCAGCGTGCGCGTCTGGGAGGCGCCGTCGGCGGCCCGGGCGAAACTCACCGGGTCGAGCACGACGCTCGCGGCGCCCGTCGCGGCGGCGCCGATCAGGAGGTTGCGTCGGTTGATCATGGGCCCAGCGTCACGACGGTCCGTTGACGGAAGCTTGCCGGAACTATTCGATCCGGGTCAGTTTGAGATAACGCTTGCCGATCGCGTGCCGTACGCCCCGGGACTCCACCCGCAGCTTCACGGTCGCTCCCGGGCCCAGGTGCACCGGGAGGTCCTCGCTGCCGGTCCAGTTCATCCGGGCCCGGACGGTGTGCCGGCCGGGCGGCAGGGCCAGGGACAACTCGCGTCCGCACCGCACCGAACCCTTCGCCACACCGTCGACGAGGATCTCGTACGCGGTGGCCCGGTCGATGCCTGCCTCGCCCGGCCGCTGGACGGTGAGGGTTGCGATGACGGTCATACCGACGATGGTTCCATCCACCGGCGTCGTCCGCATCGCTTACCCTTCGCCCATGGCGATCATCCATGAGGCCACGCTCACCCCGACCAAGCTGGAGCTGCTGGCGCAGTGGCTGCCGGGCCGCGCGTGGTACCCCGGGGACTCCGCCGAGGGCGTCCAGCGGGTGGCCGCCTGCCGATTCGACGACCCCGCGGGTGAGGTGGGCGTCCAGACGTTCGTGGTGCGCGCCGGCGACGGCCCGCTGGTGCACGTGCCGATGACCTACCGCGCCCAGCCGCTGGCCGACGCCGAGCACTGGCTGATCGGCACGGCCGAGCACTCGGTGCTGGGCGCGCGCTGGGTGTACGACGCGGTCGGCGACCCGGTGTACATCGCCGCGCTGGTCGAGGCCATCCGGACCGGTGGTCACGAGGCCGAGGAGGTCTTCGAGACCGAGTCGGGCCCGCGCAGGACGAGCCCGCTCATGGCGGTCAAGGGGTCCGGTTCCGGCCGGGCGGGCGAGCCGGTGGGGACCGTGGTGCGCGTCGAGGACGGCGACCCGGCGGTTGTCGTGACCGACGAGGTGCGGCTCTCCATCCGGCGCGTGCTCACCCAGCACCCGGCCGACGAGGAACTCAGCCTGACCGGCACGTGGACGGGCGCGACCAAGCCGCTGATCCTCGCGACGCTCAGCTAGTACGCATCGTCGACCGCCTGGAACGGGGTGGGTGGATCGCCCGTGAGCGCGATCCGGAGGACCGGCGCGGCGTGCGCCTGCGGGCCCTGCCGGATCGCGGTCGCGAGCTGCTCGGCGCGTTCGCCGGGATGAACGATGCGATGGAGGAGATCTGCGCCGGTTACGACGCGGCGCAGCTCGAGGTCATCGCCGACTTCCTGCGCCGTACCGCCGCGGCCGGCCGGGAAGCGACGGAGAGGCTCGCCTAGGTCAGCTGGTGCCGCAGCTCCTTGGCGAAGAAGTCGAGGAACCCGTCCTGGTCCGGGCCGGCGTTCAGCAGCGCGATGTGGTCATATCCGGCCTCGGCATAGGAGCGGACGGCTTCCACGTACGGCTGGGGGTCGGGACCCACCGCGAACTTGTCCCGGATGTCCTCCGGCCGCACGGTCTCCGACGCCGCCTCGAAGTTCACCGGGTTGGGCAGCTCGGACATCACCTTCCAGCCGGTCACCGACCAGCGGGCGGTGCGGTGGGCGGCCTGCACGGCGGTCTCCGCGCTCGGCGCCCAGGCGGTGGCCACCTCGGCGTAGCGGGGTCCGGAACCACCGGCCGCGGTGTAGGCGGAGGTGAGATCCTCGCGCGGCTCGGTGACGAAAAGTCCGCCACCGTGGGTGGCGGCGAGCTCGGCCGCATCCTTGCCGCCGGCCGCGACCGCGATCACCGGCAGCCGGTCGGGCAGGTCGAACACGCGGGCGTCCTCGAGCTGCAGGTGCTTGCCCTCGTACGACTGATAACCGCCCTGCCACAACAGGTTGATGATGTCCAGCGCCTCGACGAGGCGTTCGTGCCTGCCCCGTACGCTCGGGAAACCCTGACCCACCACGTGCTCGTTGAGCCGTTCGCCGGCGCCGATGCCCAGCGTGAAGCGGTCATCGGAGATGATCGCCAGCGTGGCCGCGGCCTGCGCGATGATCGCCGGGTGGTAGCGGACGGTCGGGCAGGTGACGCCGGTGGCCAGCCGCAGCGTGTCGGTGCGCATGGCGATCGCGCTCAGCACGTTCCACGCGAAGGGCGAGTGGCCCTGGCTGTCCAGCCACGGGTGGTAATGGTCGCTGATCTCGACGAAATCAAATCCGGCCTGTTCGGCCTTGACCGCCTGCCGGATGAGTTCCTTGGGGCCGAACGCCTCGGCCATGAGTTTGAATCCGAGCTTCATGCGGATGCGTTTCCCGTTGACGGTTCACGCAAACGCGGGCCGGCCCCTCAGCGGTCGAGGAGCCGGCCCGCGTCTCCCTCACGGGGCGGCGTGCTCTCGTACATCCTGAGCGTTGGACTGTGCGGTCTCCTTGGTGGCCTGAACCGCCTCCTGCGCCGTGCCCTTCACCTCGCCGGCCGCCTGCTGGACCGAGTCGGTGAGGTCGTCCTTCATCTCGCTCGCGACGTCCTTCACCTTGTCGGTGAGGTCGCCGCTGCGGTCCTTCAGCTCCGCGGCCGCGCGGCGCTCCGCGTCGCTGACCGGGACCAGGGTGGCGGCCAGCAGGCCGACGCCGAACGCGATGATGCCGGCCGCGATCGGGTTGCCCTGGGCCTGCGAGACCACGGCCTGCGGGGCGCTGCGGACCGCGTCGGCCGCCTCGTGCGCCTTCTCGCCGGCCCTGTCGCTGAGCTCGGACGCCTTGTCCTGCACCGTGCTCGCCTTGTCCTGCACGGTGCCCATCGCCGAGGACGCCGTGCCGCTCGTCGCGTGGCGGGCCTGTTCCGTCGTTCCCATGACCTTCTCCTTCACCGAGGTCCAGCGCCGCCGGGCTACCTGCCGCGGGCTCGTCTTCTCGGCCAGTAGATCCACGTCCCGGGTCAGCGAGGCCCGGGTCCTCTCGATGTCCTGCCTCAGCCGGTCGGGTTCTTCAGCCATTGCGCGTCCTCCTTCAACGTGTCAACCGTGCGGCGGGGCATCGGATCGACGGTCTTGAGCTTCTTACGGCCGTTCGCGTACAGGACGGCGCCGACGACCGCCCAGACGACTCCGACGATGAGGGCGGCCCAGCCCGCGTCCATGACGTTCGCGAGCCCGAAGACGATCGCGAAGCTGAACAGGACCACCGCGAGATAGGCGGCGAAACCGGCGCCGCCGAGCATCCCGGCCGCCTTGCCGGCCTTGCTCGCCTCCTGCCGGACCTCGGCCTTGGCGAGCTCGACCTCCTGCCGGAACAGCTGGGACAGGTCGTTGCTGATGTTGCCGATGATCTCGCCGACCGAGGTCTGCTCGACCTGCTCGGTGCGGTCGTGCTCATCGGCCGCGGTCATCGGGAACGCCCCGGGGTCGTGCTGGTTGGGTGCGGTCATCGGGAACGCTCCGGGGATTCGGCCACGTACGTCTCCTCGACCACGACCGGGGTGCCGGTGCCGGTGGCCGCGTATTCGCTGGTGGTGGCGTAGCCGTACGGCTCGGTGGTCTGCGGGGTCCCGGTGTAGCCGGCGCCGGTCTGGCCGTAGGTGGTACCGGTCTGGCCGTAGCCCGTCTGGCCGTAGCCCGTCTCGCCGTAGCCGGTCTGGCCGGACACGAAGGAATCGGTGCGCGGCTTGTCCTGGCCCGCGTTGGAGTCGGCCTTGGCCACGCTCTTGCCGAGGCGCCCGACCACGAAGCCCGCGGCCAGCGCGGTCGCCAGGAACGCACCCGGACGGCGCCGGGCGAAGTCCTGCACCTCGCGCAGCACTCCCTCGGGACCGTTGCGGTCCAGGTAGTCGGCCAGCTGGCGGCCGCCGTCGGCCACCCGCGACACCACCGCCGCCGCCGGGCCCTCCGCCCGGTCGCCGCGCATCTCGTCGAGTTGGTCGGCCGTCTGCCGGATCGTGCCGGACAGCCGGTCGTTCTGGGTACGCGCCTGCTTGCTGAGCTGGTCACGGACATCGGAGGCGATGTTGCGCGCCTGGGTCTTGGCCTCCTGGCCGACCCGCTGCGCCTGCTCCTTGGCCGTGTCCTTCACGTCGACAGCCGCGTCCTTGGTCTGACCCGCGACCGCCTTCGCCTTCTCCTTGGCGGCGCTTTCCCCGCCGTTGTCCCCGCCGGCCGTCCCCGTGTATTCGCCGCCTGCGGTGTAAGCCCCAGCGGCCGGTGCCGCATAGTCCCCGCGGGCCGTGGCCGGGGGCACATCCACCGGGTAGCCACTCGTTCCGCCGGTACCCGGCGACACGTCACTCATGAGATTCCTCCAGGAAGTCGTCGTTGCGCCTTCGCCTGATCGGCTACCCGCTGGACGTCCCGGGCAATCGAAAAAACCCCTGGAGAATGGCGCGAATGAATCAATGACTAACTGGCGGAAATTCGGGTAGTCGACCTTATTTTCCCTCCTGCAAGGAAGCCTCCACGGTCGGGCCTGTTAGTCTCCCGCCGTGGGTGATCTGGACGGTGAGCGCGTCATCGGGGGCCGCTCTTTTGATTTCTCCCGGCAGGTCGCGGTGATGGCGATCGTCAACAGGACGCCCGACTCGTTCCATGACCGCGGCAGCACGTTCGCCCTGGACAAGGCGCTGTCGGCGGTGTCCGCGGCGGCCGGCGCGGGCGCCGACTGGATCGACATCGGCGGCGTGCCGTTCGCCCCCGGCCCGGAGGTCAGTGCCGCCGAGGAGATCGAGCGGGTGCTACCCGTGGTGATGGCGGCCCGCGAGCGCGCGGTCGTCTCGGTGGACACGTTCCGGCCCGAGGTGGCGCGGGCGGTGATCGAGGCCGGGGCCGGGGTCATCAACGACACGTCCGGCCTGCGCGATCCGGCGATGGCGGACGCGGTGGCGGGCACGGACGCCCAGCTGGTCATCACCCACAGCCTCGCTCCCCCGCGGACGGCGTGGCCCCGGCCGCAGTATCAGGACGTGACCGCCGAGGTCGCGGCGTTTCTCCGGCAACGCGTGGAGCTCGCGCTCTCCCGAGGCGTACGGCCGGAGCAGTTGATCATCGATCCCGGGCCTGACCTCAACAAGAACACCCGTCACTCGCTCGAGATCATCCGCCGGCTCGGCGAGATCGCGGCGATCGGGTACCCGGTGCTGGCGGCGGTGAGCAACAAGGACTTCATCGGCGAGACCCTGGACGCGGCCCAGCATGACCGGCTGGCCGGAACGCTGGCCGCCGTGGTCTTCTGCGTGCTGAACGGGGCCCGTATCGTCCGGGTGCACGACGTGCGGGCGGCGGTGCAGGCGGTGCGCATGACGGAGGCGATGCTGGGCTGGCGCGAACCGGCCTACACCCGCCACAACATGGACTGACTTCGGCCCGGAGGCTCTCGCATGACCGCGCAGGAACGTCCCGCACCACCCGCGATCGACGCGTCGGTGGCGCACCCGGCCCGGCGCTACGACTACTGGCTCGGCGGCAAGGACAACTTCGCCGCCGACCGCGAGTCCGGCGACGCCATCGCCGCGACCTTCCCCGCGATCCGTACGGCCGTGGTCGAGAACCGCCGCTTCCTGCGCCGGGCGGTGTCGTACCTGGCGGCCTCATGCGGGGTGCGGCAGTTCCTGGACATCGGCACCGGCCTGCCCACCGCGGACAACACGCACGAGGTGGCGCAGCGCGTGGCCCCCGCGGCGCGGGTCGTCTACGTGGACAACGACCCGCTGGTGCTGGTGCACGCCCGCGCGTTGCTGACCGGCACCGGCCCGGGCGAGACCGCCTACGTCGACGCCGACCTGCGCGACCCGGCCCGCATCCTGCGCGACGCGGCCGCCACCCTGGACTTCTCCGAGCCGATCGCGCTGATGCTGATCGCGGTCCTGCACTTCATCCCCGAGGAGGACGACCCGTACGCCGTGGTCCGCACCCTGACCGGCGCCCTCCCGCCCGGCAGTTTCGTGGCCATCTCGCACGCCACCAGCGACTACCTCCCACCCGAGGTCGCCGCGGAGCTGCACTCGGGCAAGCACGGCCAGGGCCGCCTGCGGACCCGCCCGGAGTTCACCCGCTTCTTCGACGGCTTGGACCTGCTGTCCCCCGGCGTCGTCCCCCTGTCGGAGTGGCGGGACGACACGGAGGACCGCACCCGCCCCGCCGCCGAGGAAACGGCGATGTACGCCGCCGTGGCCCGCGTCCCGTAGCCCCTCCCAGACGCTGGAGCCGACACCCCCGGGCGCGACCTCTCACGCCAGGCCGGCGTCGTGGGCCAGCAACGCTATCTGGGTCCGGTTGTCCAGGGCCAGCTTCGTCAGGATGTGCGACACGTGGGCCTTCACCGTCGCCAGGGTCATCCGCAGCTCGGCGCTGATCTCGGCGTTGCTGCCACCCCGGGCGATCGCCAGCACCACGTCGTGCTCGCGCGGGCTCAACGTCGCCAGCGCCGCCCGGGCCCGCTGATACGTCTCGGCCTGCACCGCGGCGCGGTCCATCAGCCGGCGGGTCACCTGCGGCGACAGCATCGGCTCGCCGGCCGCCACCTGCCGGACCGCCTCGACGATCCGGGCCGGCGGCGTGTCCTTCAACAGGAACCCGCTGGCCCCGGCCCGCAGCGCGTGCAGGATGTCCTCGTCCGCGTCGAACGTGGTCAGCACGATCACCTCGGGCGGCCGCGGCCGGCTCCGCAGCCGCCGCGTGGCGGTGATGCCGTCCACATGCGGCATGCGCAGGTCCATGAGAACGACGTCCGGCGAGTGCGCGTCGGCCGCCGCGGGCACCTGGTCGCCGTCGGCGGCCTCCGCGACCACCTCGATGCCGTGGATCCCGTCGAGCATCATGGTCAGCCCGGCACGCACCAGCGCGTCGTCGTCGACGACGAGTACGCGCACCGGCCGGCTCACGGCGGCCATGGTATCCACGCCCGCAGCCGGAACTCGCCCTCGCCGACCTCGTGATCGAGCCGCCCGCCCGCGAGCCGCACCCGCTCGGTCAGACCGATCAGCCCGGTGCCGCTGCCCGGCACGACCGGAACCACCGGCGGGCTGCCCCGCGGCAGCAGATTGTGCACCTCGATCGTGAGCCGCGCACCCGGCCGCCCCCGCAGCAGCACCTCGACCGGCTCCCCCGGCGCGTGCTTGCGGGCGTTCGTCAGCGCTTCCTGCAGCACGCGGTACGCCGTACGCCCGGCCGCCGCCGGCAACTCCCCCGCTTCCGCAACCTGATCACGCAGCACGATCGGCTGCCCGGCATCGCGCGACTCCTCGACCAGCCGCGGCAGATCGGCCAGCACCGGCTGCGGCCGCGTGTCGCCGCCCTCGGGTTCCTCGTCGCGCAGCACGACGATCACCTTCCGGAGCTCGTCGAGCGCCTGATGAACGCCGGTGCGAACCACGCCGGCCGCGCGGGCGATCCGCTCCGGCGGGGCGTCCGGCCGGTACTCCAGCGCGCCGGCGTGCGTCGCCACCAGCGACAGCCGATGCGCCAGCACGTCGTGCATCTCGCGGGCGATCCGGGTGCGTTCGTGCATCCGCGCCTCGGCCACCCGCCGCCCCTGCTCGGACTCCGCGCGGCGGGCGCGTTCCCGAAGCTCCCGGACCAGCGCCCGATGCGATCGCGCCGACGTTCCCCAGCCGACCAGCGCGCCGTACCCGACCACGATGAGCAGCAGCCACCACCAGAACGAGATGCCGCCGCTGGGCCGCCACAGTCCCTGGACGGCGTGCGCCGCGACCCCGACGACGGCCACCGCCACGGCCACCCGCAGCGGCCGCCGCTGTGCCACCTGGAACGCGCCGACGGTGACCACCGGCGTCGCCGCCGGGGACACCAACGCCAGCACGCTCAGCGCTAGCGTGCCGGTCACCGGCCACCGCAGCAGGAGCGGCGCCGTCAAGGTCGCCACCACCGCGACCACGATGTCGACGGCGAACGGCAGCCGGCCGGGCGGCCCGGCGGCCACGCCGACCAGGGTCACCGACGACAGGACCCCGACCGTGACGGCCATGACCGCCGCGGCGACGGCCCGGTGCTGAAGGGGGGATTCGCTCACGGCGCCGACAGTAATGCTGGGTGGAGCCGCCGCGGCACCTCCTTAAGTTGGTGCGTTCCACCTACTTAATAACCATCGGCGTGTGCCGAAGGAACGATGTGCCGGCGGTCGCCCGGAGTCCAGATTGGCTCCCATGACAGCGACCTCGGCACGAAACGCCCTCACCATCACCGCGGCCATCGCCGGCGCCCTCGCCCTCTGGACCGTCACCGACCCGATCGCCGGCATCGACCTGGCCGTCCGGCAGGGCCCCGTCGGCCCCGGCGCGGTCATCGTGACGAGTTTGCTCGCGGGCCTCGCGGCCTGGGCGCTGCTGGCGGTCATGAGACGCACCCTGACCAACCCGCAACGAGCCTGGACGATCACCGCGACCGTCGTCCTGGCGATCTCACTGCTCGGCCCGCTCGGCAGCGCGTCGAACGCTGCGAGCGCCTTGGTCCTGACCGGCATGCACCTGCTGGTCGGCGCGGTGCTCATCATCGGCCTGCGCCGCTCGGCCCTCCGAGGCGACGACCGTGCCCGCCGCTGACGTCGTGGCCGTCCCGCGCAGGACATCAGGTCACGCCGTGACCGTGCCCACCGCTGACGCCGTGGCCGGGCCACCCTCCAAATCCGGCCATGCCCTCACCGTGCTGGCCCGTGACGTCGTGACCCTGCCCCGCCGAGCACCCGGCCATGCGTCGACCGTGCTGGCCCGTGACGCCGTGGCCATGCCACGCAGCGCATCCGGCCATCCCCCGACGCCCGACCGGCTACGCGGCTTGGCCCGCGCCGGCCGGGCTATCCGGTGAACGTCACGCCTTCGACCTCTTCCGTTCCCTGCGCCTCGACGTCGTGGTCGATGGCGTGGAGCGCTTCGCCGCCTGGAGGCGTGCGCGTTGAGTGGCGAGATTCTCGAAGTGCCTCCACCAGGTGCTGCCGCGCCGCTGACGCTCCACTTCCACGTACGGCTGGAGCACCGCCCAGGCCGCCTCGGCGCGACTGTGCAGCACTCCCGAGAAGAGCGCGCCTTCCGCGAGGGCGCCTCCCGCGAACGGCGCGCCTCCCGCGAGGACCCCTTCCGCGAGGGCGCCTTCCGCGAGGGCGCCTTCCGCGAAGGCGCCTTCCGCGAAGGACTCCGCCACCGATCGCGCGGCGAGACTTCCGGTCGCGGCCACCATCCCGGCGTCGCCGTAGAAGCGGCCCACCCGGCACACGTGGCCGCGAGCCTCGGGCGACAAGCCGCTTATGCCGCCGCGGTAATCCTCGGCCAGGGTGTGAAGGACGAAATTCTCGCTCCGGCGAAACTCCGGTCCGCGGAACTCGCGATCGAGAATCAGCACGATCTCGCCCAGGCCGGAATGCTGCGGAGTAGGACGCACAAGCCGCACCCACAGCAGGGCCGTCGCCCCGAGCGCGACGATCGAGGCGGAAAGCGTGATCGACGAATAGATGTCCATGGCTCTCCTAGGAGGTGCGCCCAGCCTAATAGCGCCGGGCAACACCTCCGTATCAAAAGAGCGTCACTTCGGGACGCGCGCGTCAGCGACTTCGGCGCAATGGTGATCCATTCATTGTTGTCAACGAGAGTGCGAACGTGCGAGCGTCTCGTGGCAGCGATCGCGGTCGTCGACGAGATGCCGACCGCGCTTGATCACGGCCGTCGCGCTTGACCAGGAAACGGCTTTTGCCCGGCAAGCCGGCAAGGCCGGCACTCCCCCCAAGGCCGGGCAGAGGGCGACCACCACGTGCAGGTCGGGCCACCCAGGGGACACACGACAAAAGCGGCCGGCCTCGAGACACGGTCGCGCGCCCGCCGCGCAGTGACCGGCCGGCGTCGGCCGCGAAGCGGTGACCGGCCGGCGTCGGCCGTGGAGCGGTGACCGGCCGGCGTCGGCCGTGAAGCGGTGACCGGCTGGCGTCGGCCGTGAAGCGGTGACCGGCTGGCGCCGGCCGTGAAGCGGGGACCAGTGGGTGCCGGCAGTGAAGCGGTCACCGGCCGGCGCCGGCCGTGAAGTGGGGACCGGCGGGTGCCGTTCAGTCGAACGTGTTCATCACCTCGGTGACCCAGCCGGCCGGCGGTGTCACCGCGGCCGGGCCGATCGCGCGCATCGCGGTCATGACGGTCAACAGCATGCCGACGGCGAAGAAGTCGCGCGCCTCGGCGGCGGTCGACCCGGTGAGCTCCCGCACCACGACGAAGAGCCGGCCGAAGCAGTCGCGCACCGGGCCGCCGATGGCCGGGTCGGAGCCCGCGGTGAAACCCTGCAGCAGCACGGTGATCAGGTCGGAGTCGGCCAGCAGCTCCTGATACGCCTCGCCGAGGCTGGCCAGCGTGGCGTCCCGCTCGGCCGCCGACCGGAACGTCTGCTCGACCCGGTCGGCCGCGTGGTTGACGGCCGCGAGGAAGAGCTCCTGCTTGGTGCGGAAGATCCGGATCACGTACGGCTGGGAGACGCCGGCCAGACGGGCCACCTGGTCGGTCGTGGTTCCGGCGTATCCGCCCTGGCTGAAGGCGGTGATCGCGGCGGCGACCAGTTGCCGCTGGCGCTCCTCCGCGGTGAGACGTGTCCGAGTCATGTTGACAGGTTATCAGTCGATAACTAGTTTAAGTTATCAGTCGATAACAACTACCTGGGGGGAAGACATGACCACCGCCGTGCTCGAAGCGCCGGCCGCACCACGCCGGCACGCCAAGCCGCTCGCCGCCGTACTGGCGGCCGTCGGCATCCCGATCTTCATGGTCACGCTGGACAACCTGGTCGTGAGCACGGCGCTGCCGGTGATCCGCACCGAACTGGGCGCCTCGCTGACCGACCTGCAGTGGTTCGTCAACGCGTACACGCTGCCGTTCGCCGCGTTCCTGCTCACCGCGTCCGCGCTCGGCGACCGGATCGGCCGCCGCCGGATGTTCCTGGCCGGGCTCGTCGTCTTCACGCTGGCCTCGGCCGCCGCCGCCCTCGCGACCGAGCCGTGGCAGCTCACCGCCGCCCGGGCCGTCCAGGGCATCGGCGGCGCGGCGGTCGCCCCTCTCTCGCTCACCCTGCTGGCGCAGGCGGTGCCGGACCGGTTGCGTACGGCCGCCGTCGGCATCTGGGGAGGCATCAGCGGACTCGGCGTGGCCGTCGGCCCGGTGGTCGGCGGCGCGGTCGTCGAGGGCCTGGACTGGCACTGGATCTTCTGGCTGAACGTGCCGGTCGGCGTGATCGCGGTGATTCTGGCCGCGACGGTGCTCACCGAGTCCCGCGGCGGCGCCCGCCGGCTCGACCCGCTGGGCCTGGTGCTGTCCGCCGCCGGCCTGCTGCTCGTGGTGTGGGGCGTCGTCGACGGACCGGACCGCGGCTGGGCCTCGGCCCGCATCCTGTCGATGCTGATCGGCGGCGGCGCGCTGCTCGCCGGGTTCCTCGCCTGGCAGGCGCGCAACCGCAGCCCGATGCTGCCCCTGCGGCTGTTCCGCTCGCGCGGCTTCAGCCTGGTCAACGTGGTGACGCTGACCTTCACCGCGGGCACCTTCGGCGCGGTCTTCCTGCTGTCGCAGTTCTTCCAGGTGGTGCAGGGCCTCAGTCCGCTGGACGCCGGCCTCCGTACGCTGCCCTGGACCGCCGCCCCGATGATCGTGGCACCGCTCGCCGGGCTGTTCGGCGACCGCATCGGACAACGGAACCTGATCTTCGCCGGTCAGGTGCTGCTGGCGGCCGCCATCCTGTGGATCGGTCTCACGAGCGCGACCGATGCGCCGTACGGGAACTTCGTCGTTGCCTTCGTGATGGCGGGCGTGGGCATGGGGCTGACCTTCGCCCCGATCAGCACGATGGCCCTGGCCAGCGTCTCCGAGCAGGAACGCGGCGTGGCCTCGGGCGCGAACAACACCATCCGCGAGGTGGGGGTGGCGGCCGGCGTCGCCACGCTGGCCTCGGTCTTCAGTTCCTTCGGGGGGTACGCCAGTGGACAGTCCTACGTCGACGGCCTGCGACCGGCCGTGGTGGTCGGCGCCGCGATCGTGGCGGTCGGCGCGGTCGTCGCCCTCCGGCTACCCACGCGTTCTTTCAGTAGCAATTCCTGATTGTTTCAACTCATCGTCCAACTATTGCATCCCTGTGACGCCGACTGTCACGATGACCGTCGATCCGACATCCCCGTCCCCCGGATCGGCAGGAGTCCCCGATGGCCGTCACACGCCGCACCCTGTTGTCCACCGTGGCCGCCGGCAGCGCCGCCACCTTCCTGGCCGACTCGGCGGTGGCTCCGGCCGCCGCCGAGGCCGCATCCCCGCCCGGCGACGTCGTCGGCAAGATCAGCGTCGGGTACCAGGGCTGGTTCGCCTGCCCCGGCGACGGCGCGCCGATCGGCGGCTGGTGGCATTGGAGCCGCGACCGGTTCCAGCCGCCGTCGCCGTCGAACACCACGATCGTGTCCTGGCCGGACATGCGCGACTTCGCCCACGCCTACCCCACGGCGTACCCGAACCTCGGCGACGGCCGGCCCGCGACGCTCTTCTCCTCGTACGACCAGCAGACCGTCGACACCCATTTCCAGTGGATGCGCACCTACGGGATCGACACCGCCGCCCTGCAACGGTTCAACCCGGTCGGCGACGAGGGCCCGACCCGCGACGCGATGGCGGCCAAGGTGCGGGCCGCCGCCGAGGCCACCGGCCGCAAGTTCTACATCATGTACGACGTGACCGGCTGGACGGCGATGCAGTCGCAGATCAAGTCGGACTGGCAGAACACGATGTCGGCGCTGGCGGCTTCCCCGGCGTACGCGAGACAGAATGGCAAGCCCGTCGTCTGCATCTGGGGCTTCGGCTTCAACGACGACGGCCGTCCGTTCACCCCGGCCGCCTGCCTCGACGTGATCAACTGGTTCAGGGGGCAGGGCTGCTACGTGATCGGCGGCGTGCCCACGTACTGGCGGCAGGGCATCAACGACAGCCGAGCCGGCTTCTCCGACGTCTACCACGCGTTCCACATGATCTCGCCGTGGATGGTCGGGCGCACCGGCACGCTCGAGGGCCTCGACTGGTTCCTCACCAACGTCAACACCGCCGACCTGGCTGACTGTGCGGCCCACGGCATCGACTACCAGCCCTGCGTCCTGCCCGGCGACCTCTCGACCGGCGCCCGCCGCCACGGCGACTTCTACTGGCGCAGCCTCTACAACATGATCCGGCTGGGCGCGCAGGGCCTGTACGTGTCGATGTTCGACGAGTTCAACGAGGGCAACCAGATCGCCAAGACCGCCGAGACGGCCGCGTCCGTGCCCGCCGGCTCCGGCATCCGCGCCCTCGACGAGGACGGCACGGCCTGCTCGGCCGACTACTACCTGCGCATCACGGGCGACGGCGGCCGCATGCTCAAGGGCCAGCTCGCCCTGACCGCGACGCGCCCCACCCCGCCGACGGTCGGCACGCCCCCGCCGCCGATCACCGACCTGGCCCGCGGCAAGCCGGCCACGGAGAGCAGTCACACCCAGGTGTACGGCGCCGGCAACGTCACGGACGGCAACCAGGCGACGTATTGGGAGAGTGCCAACAACGCGTTCCCGCAGTGGGTCCAGGCAGACCTGGGCAGCGCCGTCACGGTGGCGCGGGTGATCCTCAAGCTCCCGCCGAACTGGGAGGCGAGGACCCAGACTCTCACCCTCTCCGGGAGCAGCGACGGCTCCTCCTTCCGTACGGTCGTGCCCGCCACCACCCGCACCTTCGACCCCGCGTCGGGCAACACCGTGACGGTCACCTTCGCCTCGACACAGCTGCGTTTCCTGCGCGTGACCGTCACCGCCAACACCGGCTGGCCGGCGGCCCAGGTGTCGTCGCTGGAGGCATACGTGAGCTGAGAGCCCGCGTGTGCCGTGGCCTCCGACGCGGCACACGCTCCCGCCCCGGCGAGCCGGCTTCGTCCCCACCCGTCCTCCAGGCGGGACCCGGCCGCCGGGGCTCCCCTACCGAGTCGTGGTGACTCGCCAAGACCAGTACCTGGTGGCCGAGGTGCCCGGCGTCGAGGGCGCGAGCACAGCCGCCGGCAACCCGGAGGAACTGAACTTCAGGGTGCGCGACTGCCTGGCCGCGGCGCTGCAACTGCCCGAGGGCGCGGAGGCCGACTTGGAGCTGCTCTGGGAGTGGCCGGCCTGACCGTTGCGCGCGCCCGGCAGCCGGCGGTCGACGGAGCCGCGGGTCGTCGGTGCAGCCGAATGCTGGAGGAGTCAAACATCCGGCGGTAGGAGATTTGTCCTGCTTGTCCAGCAGAGTCATCGGTTGTCTTGCTTCGCTCCCCCTCCTACGGCGGGCCCGGCGGCTGCCGCCCGCGACCGTGGTCGCGGCGGGGCGGTGAAGTGACCGCAACATGCCCGATCGTGCAGCCACGCCCAGATGCTGCGGAAAGTCGGGGGGCGTTGCGGGACGCGAGGACGCTGCGGGAACTCGGGGGCGTTGCGGAAACGGAAGGGCGCTGCGGCCACGCGAAGGCACTGCGATTAATTCCGGGCTCCTGCGTCGTACACACCCCGGGAAGCGACACACGCACGCGGGAGGGTGTACATGGACGAGTCGGGGATCCAGGCCGCCGTCGTCGGGGAACGGACTGAGCTTGCCGAAGTGCTTGGCCGGCTCTCGGCCGCGCAGTGGGATCAGCCCTCGCTCTGCGCGGGCTGGCGGGTCCGGGAGGTCGTCGCCCACATGACGATGCCCTTCCGGATGTCCACCATGCAATTCGCCGGAGGAATGATCCGGGCGCGAGGCAACTTCCACCGGTTCGCCGACCGGCAGGCCCGGGCCGACACGCGGCGGATGGGCACCGCGGACCTTCTTGCCCAGCTCCGCGACAACGTCGAGCACCCCTGGCGGCCACCGGGGGGCGGGAGCACCGGCGCGCTGTCGCACGATGTGATCCACGGGCTGGACATCACCGTCGCGCTCGGGATTCCTCGGCTGGTGCCGGTGGAGCGGGTGGAAGTGATCCTGAAAAGCATGACCAGGCGGCAGATGACGTACTTCGGGGTGGATCTGTCGGGGATTCGACTGGAAGCAACGGATCTGGACTGGTCGACCGGTCAGGGGGAGACACTGCAGGCCCGGGGGCAGGAACTGCTGCTCGTGGTCGCCGGCCGCCGACTTCCGGCGGGGCTGGTAATGGGCCGAACGGCCGCCCGATTCACAGAATCACCGGGTGCGGTCGGCTGATTCATCTCCTAGCGTCGATGATGTGCCAGACAAACCCCACCAGCACATAGGTCGTGCGCCCGTCCGGCGGCCGCCGCGCGGGCGGGCCCGGGTCGGTCGTGCCGTCGGCAAGGCGCAGACGCCGGAGAACGCGGTCACCAACGTCATCCGCACCAGCACCCAGGAGAAGGCGCCGGTCTTCGTCGATCCCAGTGGACGCCGGCGACGGCGGGTGCGCCGGGTCGCGTACGGGATCGGCGTGGGTCTGCTCCTGATTCTGGTGGTGGTCTGGATCAGCCAGCTCGGCGGGTCCGCGCGACCGCCGGTACCGACACCCAGCGTCACGGTCACGAGCGTTCGCCAGTGACGATCTACCGCGCCACACCACCGCCTCCGGAGGAATGGGAGTCGACCGGGCGCATTCCGGCCGTCCGGCGGCGGCGACGGGCCTACTGGGCCCTGTTCACCCTGGTCGGCGTCATTCTGCTGGCCACCGTCGTGCTCGTGGAGGTCTACACCGACGCGGGGTTCAGCCCGGACGGCACGAACCCGAAGTCGCAGGTCAGCGCGCAGGTGCCGGACCGGGTCAAGGACGGTGGGCCGGTCATCGACATGCGCGGCGACGGCCACCGCTCGTACGCCATGCCGAAACGCACGATCGCGCTGACCTTCGACGACGGGCCCGATCCCACGTGGACCCCGAAGATCCTGGACGTGCTCGCGAAGTATCGGGTGCCGTCGACGTTCTTCGTGATCGGCACGGAGGTCACCCGGTATCCCGAGCTGGCCCGGCGCATCGTCCGCGAGGGTCACGAGATCGGCGCGCACACGTTCACCCACCCGGATCTGGCCGAGCTGCCCGACTGGCGTAGGGACCTGGAGAACTCACAGACCCAGCTGGCGATCGCGTACGCCACCGGCCGCTCGACGCTGATCATGCGTCCGCCCTACTCCTCGTTCCCGGACGCACTCACCGACAGTGACTACACCACGGTGCAGCAGGTGGGCCGCGAGGGCTATCTGACCGTGCTCGACGACATGGACAGCGAGGACTGGCGACGGCCCGGCGTGAACACGATCGTGCGCAACTCCACGCCGCGGAACGACGACGGCGCGGTCATGCTGTTCCACGACGCGGGCGGCGACCGGCGCCAGACCGTGGCCGCGCTCGACCAGCTGATCCCGAAGCTGCAGCGGGAGGGTTTCCGTTTCACCACCGTCGGCGGCGCCATGGGCCTGCAGGTCAACCCGGAGGCGGGCGCGGCCGAGGTCTGGCGCGGCCGGGCGACTGCTTGGACGGTCCGGGGCTCCGACGGCGTCCTGAGACTGCTCTGGATCCTCATGATCACGGCGGGCGGGCTGATCGCCGTACGCACCCTGATCCTCTTCGTTTTCGCCTGGTCGCATGCCCGGCAGCGCCGCCGGACGCCGTGGGGCTCGCAGAACGCGCCGGTCACGATCGTGGTGCCGGCCTACAACGAGCAGGAGAACATCGGCGCGGCGGTGAGATCGCTGGCCGGCTCACGACATCCCGGCGGCGTCGAGGTGCTCGTCATCGACGACGGCTCCACCGACGGAACCGCAGATATCGTCAGAAGCCTGAAACTTCGCAACGTACGGCTCGTGCAGGTGCCGAACGGCGGAAAAGCCACCGCGCTGAACACCGGCATAGCGCTGTCCCGCAACGACCTGATCGTCATGGTGGACGCGGACACCGTGGTCGAGCCCGACTCGGTTCACCGCCTGGTCCAGCCGTTCGCCGACGGTGACGTCGGCGCGGTGGCCGGCAACGTCAAGGTCGCCAACCGTCGCGGCCTGCTCGGCAAGTGGCAGCACATCGAGTACGTGATCGGTTTCAACCTGGACCGCCGGCTCTACGACACGATGGGCTGCATCCCGACGATCCCCGGCGCCCTGGGCGGGTTCCGGCGCAAGGCGCTGATCGAGGCCGGCGGCCTGAGCGAGGACACGCTGGCCGAGGACACCGACCTGACCATGGCGATCCACCGGGCCGGCTGGCGCGTCGTCTACGAGGAGTCGGCGCGCGCGTACACCGAGGCGCCGGCCAGCCTCGGCCAGTTGTGGAAGCAGCGCTACCGGTGGAGCTACGGCACCATGCAGGCGATGTGGAAACACCGCCACGCCGTACGGGAGAAGAACCGTTTCGGTCGTGGCGGACTCCCGTTGATCGCCCTGTTCAGCGTGGTTCTGCCGCTGCTCGCGCCGCTGATCGACCTGATGGCGATCTACGGCTTCTTCTTCCTGGACGCCACCGTCACGCTGATCGGCTGGCTGGCGATGCTCGTCGTGCAGGTCCTCACCGCGGTGCTCGCCTTCCGGCTGGACCGGGAGCGGCTGCGCCCGCTGTGGACGCTGCCGTTGCAGCAGGTCGTCTATCGCCAGGTCATGTACCTGGTGCTGCTGCACTCGGCGATCACGGCCCTGACCGGCCGGAGGCTGAGCTGGCAGAAGATGCATCGCACCGGCGAGCTGGCGCACGCTCCCGGCATCGCAAGATAGGGGCGTATCGGGCGGCGTCGCTGGGTAAGACGGAAGACCATGCCTGTCCCTGGTGAACTGCTCGGCGACCGTTACCGTCTCGACGATCGGATCGCGGCCGGCGGCATGGGCGAGGTGTGGCGGGCCACCGACACCGTGCTCGGCCGCGACGTCGCGGTGAAGACGCTGCGTGCCGGACGGGCCGGCGATCCCGGGTTCGAGGTGCGGTTCCGGCACGAGGCGCGGGCGATGGCGGCGCTGCACCACTCCGGGATCGCCAACGTGTACGACTTCGGCGAGACCGGCGACCACGCGGACGCCTACATCGTCATGGAGCACGTCGACGGCACGCCGCTCAACGCCCTGATCGCCGAGCGTGGCCGGCTGACCCCGCAGGAGACGATGTCGATCGTGGCGCAGGCGGCGCACGCGCTGCAGGCGGCCCACCAGGCGGGCATCGTGCACCGCGACGTGAAGCCGGGCAACATGATCATCCAGCCGGACGGCACCGTGGTCCTGGTCGACTTCGGCGTGGCCCGTTCCGCCGAGTCGGCCGCGCTGACCGGCGCGAAGGAGGTCGTCGGGACGGCCCTCTACATCGCGCCCGAGCAGGTGTCGAAGGACGAGACGGGTCCGGCGGCCGACGTCTACGCGCTGGGCGGGGTCGCCTACCACTGCCTGGCCGGTCATCCGCCGTTCGCCGGCGAGAACCCCATCGCGGTGGCGATGCAGCATCTCCAGGACGAGCCCCCGCCGCTGCCGGCGGACATTCCGGTTCCGGTACGGAACTTGGTGGCGCGAGCCCTGGCGAAGAACCCGGCCGACCGCTTCCCCTCGGCCTCGGCCATGGCCGAGGCGGCCGAACAGGTCTCGTCCGCCGACGACACGGCCACGGCGTTGATGACCGCGCCGGTGGTGCCCGCCGGGCCACCCGTCGCCGAGTTCTCCGAGGCGGTCGCGTCGCCCGGTCCGCCGCCGAGGCCGCGCCACCGGCTGGCGGTGGCCGCCGCGGTCCTGCTGGTGCTGGGCGTGGCCGCGGCCGTGCTCGCCTTCGCGAACCCCGGCGGCCTCCTGCCCGGCAGCGGCGCCGACCCGACGCCGACGCCGTCCACCGCGGTCAGCGGCCCACCGCCGGCGGGCGGCACGGGTTCCGCGGACGAGCCGGCGCAGGGTGCCGAGCCGTCGCAGAACACCGGTACGACGAAGGCGCCGGCCGGCACGCAGCCGCGCCCGTCGGCCAGCCCGTCACGTTCGGCGAGCAGTTCGCCGTCGAACTCCCCGAGTGAGTCGTCGTCGCCCTCGCCGAGCGCGTCGGCGAGCCCGAGCGCGTCCTCGGACGACGACGAGGGGGGCGGGGACAACGACGGCGGCACCAGCGGTGGCAACAGCGGTGGCGGCAACAGCGGTGGCGGCAACAGCGGTGGCGGCAACACCGGCGGCGACGGCAACAGTGGCCCCGGCGGAGGCAACGGCTCCGGTGGGGGTGGCGGCGACACCGTCGGCACCGGCGACGAGAGCGGCGGCGGCACCGGCGGCGGCACCGAGAGCGGCATCGGCTCCGACAGCGGCTCCGACACCGGCTCCGACAGCGGCGACGTCAGCTCGGCCTCGGCCTCCGTGGACGACTGAGGCGCGAATCCCGCCCGACGAGCGGGGGCCGGGGACGTGGGAACTACTCGGCCAGCGGCCAGGCGCCCCACGGGACCGTCGTGCTGGTGCCGGTCAGTGCCACCGCCTCGTGGCGGTCCGCGGTGTTCGTCCGGAACACCAGCGACGCCCTGAAGGTGACGTCCGGCCGGGCCGGCGCGAAGCGCACCGACACCGTGCACGTGCCGCCCGGCGCGACGGCGTGGTCGTCGCACGTGTCGCGGTCGATGCGGAACGGGGTGCGGCCGGCCGGGCCGGCGCCCTGGACCGCGGTGGACGAGATCCGCAGCGGCTGGTCACCGGTGTTGGTGACGGTGACCTGGCGGACCTGGCCGGCGGCCCCGACCGGCTGGTCGGTGAAGACCGGCGTGGTGGCCGCGAACGACGGGCCGGCGGGTGCCGGCGGGCCGACCTGGATGGTCCTCGAGGTGGTGACCGGTGCGAGCGACGCCTCGCCGGTGTACGCCCGCATCGAGTCGTTGGTCACCGAGACCGTCACCGAGCCGCGGCCCAGCGCGGTCAGCTCGCGCGTCCGCGGGTCGAGGATCGCCACCTTGCCGGCGTGCCGGGCGGCCGCGACGGCCGCGGCGCCGCTGCCGATCGCCAGGTTCGACGATCCGCTCCAGTGCACCGACATCGGGTACTGCAGCGGCACGACGCGCGTGCCGGGGTCCACGCCGGAGGGCTGGACGATGCTGCCGCTCAGCGATGCCGTCTTCCCGAGGTCCACGCTCTCCGGGGCGGTCAGGTCGATCGACTGCGCGAAGGCGCGGACATCCGCCTCCACCCACTGCTCGCCGGCGTCCTGCCGGCCGTCGACCGACCAGTCGACCCACCCGGTGAAGCCGCCGCGGTCCGGGGTGCCGTACGGGCTCTTGCCCGACGACGGGTGCACCAGGTACGGAACACCCTCCACCCGGTGGACGTCGGCGATCTGGGCGTGCGAACCCATCATGATCGCGCCCTTGCCGCTCTCGTTGCGGAAGCCGGTGAGCAGCTTCTCGATCAGCGCGACCTCGGAACGGTCCTGGAGCTGGCTGGACTTCGCCTCGTCGGGGTCGTCCACCGGGTGGTGGGCGGCCACGACGACGTTGCGGACGGACGGGTCGTGCTCGGCGTCCGCGAGGGCCTTCTGGAACATCGGCCACTGGTCCCATGCCGAGGCCCGCAGCGTGCCCAGCGAGCTGGCCAGCAGGACGAACCGGGTGCCCTTGTGGTCGAACGTCCGGTACGGCCGGCCGAACTCCTTGGTGAAGTTCGTCAGGTCGGACTGGGTGTTGTTCAGCCCGTACGACTCGTGGTTGCCCGGGACGTAGTAGCAGGGCACCTTGCCCGTACGGGGATCGGGTGTGCTGTCCTTCGCCGGCTCCCGGCCGACCGGGATCAGGTCGCACCCGGCGTCGGTGAGCACCTGGCGGGCCAGCGACAGGTCCTGCGGCAGGCCGCGGTCGGTGACGTCACCGTTGAGGATCACCAGGTCCGGGTCGGTGGCCCGGATCCGGCGGATGGCGGCCGTCGCGACCTGGGTGAGCGCCGGGTTGTCGGCGGTGAACTGGATGTCCGACATCGACGCGAAGTTCCAGGTGCCCGGGCCGGCCGGGAGGGCGCCGTCGGCCGAGACGAGACGGTCGGGACGCAGGCCGGGCTGCGCCGGCAGGTCGACCGCCGTGGGGACGTCCGCCTCGATCCGGTTGATGACGAACGTGCCCGCCCTCTGCTGCGCGGTCGCGGTGTTGATGCCCTGGAAGCTCGCGATCGAGATCGGGAACACCGTGTTCGACGGCAGCGTGAACGTCGCGTTCTGCCAGCCCTCGCTCGCTGCCAGCGCCGTACCGTAGACGCCCGAGCTCTTGCCGTTGCCGTCGTAGTAGCCCAGGTAGGTCAGGCCGCTGGGCACCGCGATGCTCGACTTGAGGCGGACCCGCACGCGCAGCGGCTGGCCCGGCACGGTGACCCGGCCGGCGACCGAGGTGGCCGAGATGCCGACGTTGCGCATCGCCGGGAAGTCGATCCTCAGGCCGTCGGCGTCCTTCGAGAACGTCGTCGCCGCGGTGCTGTTGTTGCGCCAGCGGGCCAGCACGTCGTCGGTGAAGTCGTACGCCGTGACGTTCTGCACGCCGATGGTGATCGGCAGCTGCACGGACCGGCCGCCGGCGGAGACGGTCAGGACGGTGCCGGCCGCCTTGAGCGGGACGATCTTCAACGCCCCGCCGGCGGACCGCACATCGACGACGCTGTGGTCGTAGTCCAGGGTCAGGTCGGCCGGGTCGATCGGGGCGGTGTACCCCTGGTCGTCACGGCCGGTGACGCTCACCGTGGCGGCGGCCTCCGCGGCCACGTCGGCGATGGACAGGCGGCCGGCCGACAGCTCCACGCTGTCGAGGTCGCCGAGCACGTGCACCGTGGTCGTGGCACGGACGTGGCCGACTTTCGCGGTCACCTTCGCGTCCTTCGAGGTCGCCTGGAGCACGCCGGACCTCACCGAGGCGCCGGCCGCGGACCAGCGCACCGACTGCGGCTGCACCGCGACGGGCGTCCGGTGGTCGTCGACGCCCTTGGCGGTCAGCGGCCGGTGCATCCCCGGGAACACCTTCAGATCACCGGGGATCACGAGCTCGTGCAGCTTGCCGTCACCCTTGGTGACGAACACGCCGACACCGTTGGGATCGTTGCGCTCATGACCGTCGGACGGCACATTGCGTACGGTCGCCGCGTCGCCGCCCAGCGCCCGCGCCACCATCGTGGTGGAGCCGCCACCGTCCAGGTTGACCGCCGTCTCGACGCCGAGGGCCGCGAGGTCACGCGCCTCCTTGTCGATGCCGACGCCGCCCTTGCCGGTGCCGCCCGGACCGTCCCAGGTGGCCAGCACCAGGGTGCGGCCGCCGTCGGAGAAGCCCAGCGCGGTGCGCGGCGCGATCGACGGGTCGAGGCCGGGCACCACCTTGCCGCCGCTCACCACGGTCCCGCCGTTGCCCAGGGCGAACCTCATCGCCTTCGACGCGTCGTTCGACATCTCGTACGACAGGGTCACCGCGTCGCCCGGGTTCAGCGCGCGCAGGGCGGTTGCCGCGGCGTCGCGCCCGACCAGGGTGAAGCCGTCCGCCGGGATCTCGCCCGCGCCGGGCGCCCCCACCGAGACGACCTTGCCGCCCCGGACGACGGCCTCGGCGACCTTGCCCGCGTCGACGGTGGTGAAGCCGCGATTGCGGCTGTAGGTTCCCCAGGCGTTCGTGTACGCGACGAGGCCGTCGGCAGGCACACCACCGCCGTTGGCGGCATTGATGGTCAGGACCTTGTGGTCGCCGCCGCCGAACGTTGCCTTCGCGTCGACGGCGAGGTCGACCAGCTGCGCGATGCCGTCCTTGCTGACGCCCACGTGCTGACGGCCGCCGACGTCGGCGGTCTTCACCAGCTTGCCGTCCTGGATCTCGCCGCCCAGGGCCGCGTTGCTGTTGCCGATGTCGAAGAACTCGCCGTTGACGCCGGCGACCGCGCCGGCCTTGTTGGCGGCCTCGCTCAGCGGCCCGCCGGAGGCGACCGCGCCCGAGGTGAGCAGGTCGGTGCTGACCGCGCTGTTCGACAGGTCGACGGTCAGGTACTGCGCGTCGTACCAGCCGCTGCTGTCGAGCGCCTTGACGTGCTGCAGGCCGATTCCCGGACCGATCTTCTCGGTGGTGTCGGTCAGCGGGATCCCGCCGGTGACCGGCGCTTGCGGCCGGCCGTGCTCGGCCGGCGCTGCGTTCGGCGCCGCGTTCGCCGCGGCGGGCGATGCCAGCAGCGTCGCGGCCGTGGCGATCGTGCCCACCAACGGCACGACGCGCCGCGGCTTCCAGGCCTGTGATCTCATTTGGTTCCTTCGATCGAGCAAGGGCCGGTGGTGGCCGGGCCTACCACCGGTCCGGTAGCTCATCGAAGTTAAAGATCTTGTCCAACGCCGACGTGAATCGCGTCGGGCCGGCTCATGAATCTGCACCGTCCATGCCGGTGCCGTCCGGAACGCCGCCGCCGGATTCTCAGCCGGCGGCCGGGAGGAGCTGGTCGTCCACCGTGGTCACCGCGCCCGCGGTCAGCGTGATCGTGGCGGACTCGGCCCGACCCACCGCGACGGGGTCGCCGGACGGCTCGGGGTTCCCTTCGAACGTCTGCTGCGGCCGGCGATTCGGTGACGAGCCGGCGGACGACGTAGCCGTGGCGTTCCAGGTGCTGGACCAGCTCGGCCATGGCCTGCTTGGTCATCCGGGCGCGGTCGGCCGGCACGCGGACGGTGGTGCCGGTGTCGTCCAGGTACTGGAAGACCGCCGCGTGGGCCGGCCGGACGTCGTCGTGGCCGCGCTCGGCCAGCCGGGCCGGACCGGTGACGGGTCAGGCCGTGAAACCGGCGACGGCCAGGAACTGCCGCATCCGGTGGACCGCGAGGTCCGGATCGGCCAGGGCGCCGGCCTCGTCGGCGAGCTCGAAGAGGCGTACCAGGTGGCCGACCGACCGGGCGCTCTGCGCGCCGGCCAGCAGGTGGAAGTGCCGCTGGTGGCCGTTGAGCCAGGCCAGGAAGACCACCCCGGTCTTGTAGGCCGAGGTCGGCGCGGCGAACAGGTGACGGGCCATCGGCACGGTCGGCGCCAGTATCGCGGAGAAGCCGTCCGGGTCGCCGGCGTCGAGCCGGGCCAGCGCGGCCCGGGCCGGCGCCGCGATCGCGTCGAAGACCCCGAGCAGCGCGTCGCTGTGACCGGACCCGTCGCCGCGGATCAGGGTGTCGTAGTGGAAGTCGTCGCCGGTGAACATGCGCACCCCGGGCGGCAGGCGGCGCCGCAGGCCGACCTCCCGCCCGGCGTCCAGAAGCGACACCTTGATGCCCGTGACGCGTCCCGGATGCAACCGCATCACCTGCAACACGGTTTCGGTCGCGACGTCCAGGTCCGGGTCGCCCCAGTAGGCGTGCATCGCCGGGTCGAAAGGCTCGCCGAGCCAGTGCAGCAGCACCGGGGCGCCCACCTGGCCGAGCACGCGATCGTAGACATGCAGGTAGTCGTCGGGGCCCTTGGCCGCGGCCGCCAGCAGCCGGCTGCCCATCAGCACGGCGGTGCCGCCGGCCTGCTCGACGAGCCCGGCCTGCTCCAGATACGCGTCCGCGATGTCGTCCAGCGTCCACGCGGTGAACGGATCGAGCTGGTCGGTCGCCGCGCCGAACGCCAGCGCGGCGCCGCTGCTGCGGGCCTCGGCCCCGGACCGTACGATCAGCTCCTTAGTCTGTTCCCAGCTCAGCCCGCCGCCGCGTTGCGCGGTGTCCATGCCGTCGGCGACGCCGAGGCCGAGACCCCAGACGTGGCGCCGGAAGGCGAGCGTCGCCTCCCAGTCGATCTGGTGGACCGTGCCGGGCTCGGCGTCCGCGAGCGGGTCGATCACCACGTGCGCCGCCGCGTAGGCCATGCGGGACCGGGGCGGCGGGCCGGCGAAGTCGTGCAGAGCGAGGCGTTCCCGGGTGCGGTGGGCACGGGCGCCGCCGCCCGGCAACGGCAGGGTCAGCTCGGGCATCAGAGGTGGTCCCTGCCCAGCACGAGGGCGGCGCCCTTCTCCCCGATCATCATCGACGGCGCCTGGGTGTTGCCGCTGATGATGTTCGGCATGATCGAGGAGTCGATGACCCGCAGCCCCGCGAGGCCGTGCACCCGCAGTTCGGGATCCACCACGGCCATCTCGTCGACGCCCATCTTGCAACTGCCGACCGGGTGGTAGTCGGTCTTGCCCCAGGTGGTGATGAACTCACGGATCTGCTCGTCGGTGCGGACCTCGGGGCCGGGCAGCTGTTCCTGCCTCAGGTAGGGCCGGAAGGCCTCGGCGGCGAGCACCTTGCGGATCCACCGGAAGCCCTGCACGGCGACGGCCATGTCGTCGGGATGCGACAGGTAGTTGGGGTCGACCGACGGCGGCACGGCCGGGTCGGCGCTGGTCAGCGTCACCTGGCCGCGGCTGCGCGGCCGGACGTGGCAGGCCAGGATGGTGATGCCGTGACCGGGCACCTTGTCGGCGCTGCGTGCCAGGTCCTTCCAGACCACGTACGCCGGAAGCATGTGCAGCTGGATGTCCGGGAACTCGACGTCGTCGCTGCTGCGCACGAAGGCGCCGGCCTCGGTGATGGTCGCCGTGGCGGGTCCCGTGCGGTACAGCAGGTACTGCAACCCGTGCAGCGCCGCGCGGTGCGGCCGGTTCTCGCCGGTGTAGGTGATCGGCCGGGCCGCCTCCACGGTGATGTACACCTCGAGCTGGTCGTGCAGGTTCTTGCCCACGCCGGGCAGGTGGTGCACGGGCTCGACGCCGGCGGCGCGCAGCTCGTCGGCCGGGCCGATGCCGGACAGCAGCAGCAGCCGGGGCGAGTTGATCGCGCCGGCGCTGACGATCAGCTCCCGGCCCGCGGCCGCGGTGACCTGCCGGCCCTTGCGCGTGTAGGTGACCCCGGTGGCCCGGCCGCCGGCCACGTTGATCCGGGTCACCTCGGCACCGGTGCGCACGGTCAGGTTGCGGCGACGGCGGACCGGGTGGAGGAACGCGGTGGCCGCGCTCTCCCGGCGGGCCCGGCGCTGCGTCACCTGGTGGTAGAAGACGCCGTCCTGAACGGCGCCGTTCGGGTCGGCGGTGAACGGGACCCCGACCTCCTGCGCCGCCCGGACGAAGGCCTGCGACATCGGGTTGTGCTGCACCTGGTCGGCGACGTTGAGCTCACCGGAGACGCCGTGGTAGGCGTCGAAGAGGCGCTCGTTGCGCTCGTGCACCTTGAAATAGGGCAGCACGTCGTCGTAGCCCCAGCCCTTGTTCCCCAGGTCGCGCCAGGTGTCGTAGTCGCCCCGGTTGCCCCGCACGTAGAGCATCGCGTTGACCGCGGTGCTGCCGCCGAGCAGTTTGCCCTGGGGCAGGAACATCCGCCGGCCGCGCATGAACTGCTGCGGCACCGTGTCGAACAGCCAGTTGGCCTTGGTGCCCATCAGCATGCCGAAGCCGGCCGGGATGTGCACCAGCGGCGACAGGTCACGGCCGCCGGCCTCGAGCAGGAGCACGGAGGTGCCCGGGTCGGCGCTGAGCCGGTTGGCCAGCACACACCCGGCGGCACCCGCTCCGACGATGATGTAGTCGTAGGTCGTGGGCATTCCGATCCTCCTCAGGTCCGGCGGGGGCGCCAGTCCGCGCCCAGGGCACGCTCGGTGAAGATGGCGCTGTCCATGGTCCGGACGTCGGCGGCCACCTCGACCTGCCGGTCCAGCAGCTTCAGGACGTCGGTCTCCGGGTCGATGCCGGGGGCGACCTCGACGAGCACCAGGCCGCGGGGCCCCAGCTCGAACACCGCGCGTTCGGTGATGTACAGGATCCGCTGGCCGCGCCGGCGGGCCTCGGCCGCGCTGAAGGTGATCTGGTCGACGGCCGGCACGAACTTGCGGTTGCGGCCCTCCTGGCGCAGCGTGAGCCGGCCGTCACCGGGCACCGCGTCGAGGCCGCCGGCGGTGAAGGTGCCGCAGAAGACCACGGTGGCGGCGTTCTGCGAGATGTTGACGAAGCCGCCGGTGCCGATCACCCGGTTGCCGAACTTGGACACGTTGACGTTGCCCTCGCGGTCGATCTGGGCGAATCCCAGGAACGCGATGTCGATGCCGCCGCCGTCGTAGAAGTCGAACTGCGCGGGCTGGTCCAGCATCGCGTCGGCGTTGGTGGCGACCCCGAAGATGACGCCGCGGGCGGGTACGCCGCCGACCAGCCCCTGCTCGATGGTGAGCGTGAAGTGCTCCGACCAGCCTTCCTCGGCGGCCACCGCCGCCACCCCGTCGGCGATGCCCACGCCCAGGTTGACCACGTCGCCGTCGCGGATCTCGGCAAGCGCCCGCCGGGCGACGACCTTGCGCTGGTCCAGCGGGAACGGTTCCAGCGAGCTGAGCGCCGCCTTGAGCTCGCCGGAGAAGGCCGGGTTGTAGGCGTGCGTGACCACCTGTCGCTGCCCGGGGTGCACGACCACCACGTCGACGCAGATGCCCGGGACCACCACCAGCCGCGGGTCGAGCGAGCCGCGCCGGGCGACCTGCTTGACCTGCGCGATCACCAGGCCGCCGCGGTTGCGGGTGGCCTGCGCGATGGCCAGTGTCTCGAGGCGCGCGCCCTCCTGCTCCAGCGAGATGTTGCCGTTCTCGTCGGCGGTGGTGCCCCGGATGAAGCACACGTCGAGATTCATCGACGGGTAGAAGAGCCACTCACGGCCCGCGAGCTGGACCACCGTCACCAGCTCCTCGGTGGTGACGTGGTTGAGTTTGCCGCCCTCGACCCGGGGGTCGCAGAAGGTGCCGATGCCGACGTGGGTGACCACCCCGGGACGCCCGGCCGCGATCTCGCGGAACAACTGGCTCAGCACGCCCTGCGGGAAGTTGTACGCCTCGAACGCGCCCTGGTCGGCGAGTTCGCTCATCCTGGGCGCCATGCCCCAGTTCCCGGCGATGATCCGACGGGCCAGGCCGGGGTGGGCGAGGTGGTCCATCCCGCCGCCGGCCCGGTCGCCGATGCCGGTGGTGTGCACCAGCGTCAGACCGGCCGGCGCCGCGGTCTCGCGGAAGCGTCGGCCGAGCGCCTCCAGCAGCAGATCCGGTTCGAGCAGGCCTCCACCGGAGCCACCGATGGCCAGGGTGTCCCCCGGCCGGATCCGCGCGACCGCCTCGTCGGCGCCGAGAAAGGCGGGGCCGCCGCGGATCCGGCGCGAGGTGGTGTCCGGTACGGCGTTCACAGCATCACCCCGCCGCCGTTGAGATGCAGGGTCTGGCCGTGCATCAGGGTGGCGCCCGGCCCGGCCAGGAACACCACCGCCGGGGCCACCTCGCCGGCCTCGCCGAGCCGGTGGATCACCAGGTCCCGGGTCCGTTCGTCGATCCACTCCGGAGTCTTGTCCGGGGCGATGAACGGCGTGTCGATCGGGCCGGGCGCGATCGCGTTCACCCGCACGGCCGGGCCGACCTCGCGGGCCAGGGCGCGGGTCAGCCCGACCACGCCGGCCTTGGCCGCGCAGTAGCTGACGAAGTCGTGCGCGCCCTTGAAGGCGAGCTGACTGGACATGTTGATGATGACTCCTTCACCGCGGTGGAGCATGCCGGGGAGCACGTGCCGGCAGGCCAGGAAGACCCCGGTCAGATCGGGTTCGACGGTTCTCCGCCAGTCCTGCAGCGACAGCTCGGCGAACCGGCCGGCCCGCTGGTAGCCGGCGTTGTTGACCAGGACGTCGACCGGGCCGACCGCGTCGGCGACCGCGGCCACCATGAGCGCGACCTGGTCCCAGTCAGTGATGTCGGCCTCGACGGCGACGGCGTCGGTGCCCTGGGCGCGCAGCCGCTCGACCGCCTCGTCGGCCTGTCCGCGCTGGCCGAGGTGGTGCACCGCGACGCGGGCGCCGGCCGCGGCCACGGCGGTGACGATGGGGGCGCCGAGGCCGCCCAGCGCGCCGGTGACCAGAACCGTCTTGCCGGCCAGCGGTTCGCCGTCGCTCATCGGACGTACCAGGCCGCGGCGGCGCCGCGCCGCACCTGGACGGTCTTGAGCTCGGTGAAGAACTCCAGGCCTTCGCGGCCGAACTCGGCGGCGTAACCGCTGTCCCGGCGGCCGCCGAGCGGCAACTCCGGGAACGCGTCGGTCGATCCGTTGACCCAGACCGTGCCGGTTCGCAGGCCGAGGGTGAGATCGAGCGCCTCGTCGAGGTCGGCGGTCCAGACCGAGGCGGCCAGCCCGTACCGGGAGCGGTTCGCGCGCCGCAGCGCCTCGGCGAGGTCCGCGTACGGCTGGACCACCACTACCGGCCCGAACAGCTCCTCCTGTACGCCGTGGTTGCTGTCCTGCTCGCTCCAGAGCACCGTGGGCGCCAGGAAGGGTGCCGCAGCTGTGCCGCTCACCTCGGCGGGCACGCCCCCGGCGACCAGGGTGGCGCCCTGCGAGACCGCCTCGCCGACACCCGCGAGCACGCCGTCGTAGTGCGCCGCGGACACCAACGGACCCATCTCGGTGCCGGCGTCGTACGGGTCGCCGAGCCGCAGCGTGCCCGCGCGGGCGGACAGCCGGTCGGTCAGCTCCTCGGCGATCCGGGCGTCGGCCAGGATCCGGGAACCGGCGACACACACCTGACCCTGGTTGAAGAACGACGCGAACAGCAGTCCGTCGACGGCCTCGTCCAGGTCGGCCTGCCGGGTGACGATCACCGGGGTCTTGCCGCCGGCCTCCATCGCGACCCGTTTGAGCCGCCGGGAGCCGGCCGACGCCGCGATCCGGCGCCCGGTGGCGGTGGAGCCGGTGAAGCTGATGACATCGCTGTCCGGATGCTCGACCAGGGCGGCGCCGGCCGCCGCGTCGGCGACGACCACGGACATCACCGCCGGGTCGAGGCCGGCCTCGGAGAGCAGCACCGCGACCGCCAGGGTGCTCAGCGGGGTCAGCGGGCTCGGCTTGGCGACCACCGCGCATCCGGCGGCGAGCGCCGGCGGCAGCTTCTGCCCGAGGATGGCCAGCGGGAAGTTCCACGGGACGATGAGCCCGGCCACGCCGGCGGGCTCGCGGACGGTGAACGCGAACACCTCCGGGCTGATGTCGCGTACGGTGCGGCCGTTGAGGTCGCGGGCCAGGCCGGCGAAGTACTCGAAGGCGTTCACCGTCGCGGCCACCTCGCCGCGCGCCTCCCGGATCGGCTTGCCCGTCTCCAGCACCAGCATCTCGGCGAACCGCTCGGCGCGCTGGTCGAGCAGGATCGCGGCCCGGCTCAGCACCCGGGCGCGGTCCCGGCCGGTCGCCCGGCCCCAGGCCTCGGCGTCGAACGCCGTCCGCGCCGTCGCGAGGGCTGCCTCGACACCGCCGTCGCCGGCGTCGCCGCCGTGGAAGAGAACGCCGCCGGTGGCGGGGCTGATCCGCGGGCTCAGCTCGTGCTCGGCGGCCACGCCCTTACCGCCGATGAGGGAGCCGATCACGGGCACGCCGTCGCGCTCCGCGACGACGGCGGGTCCGATGAGGTCGGTCCAACTGGTCATGATGGGGCTCCGATGCGGTTGGCGGGTGCGGCTCTGCGGTCGAGGAAGGCCTGTTTGCGGCTTCGGGAGGTGTCCAGTCCCGCGGTGTACGCGGCCATCGCGGGTTCCAGCGGCAGGTCCCGGTCGAAGCCGGCGAGCACCTGCTTGGCCAGCGCGAGCGCGGCCGGCTCGCAGGCCAGGAAGCCGTCGACCACCTCGGCCAGGGCGCGGGTCAGCCGGTCCGGCGGGGCGACGGCGGTGACGATGCCCAGGTGACCGGCGCGGGTGCCGTCCACCAGCTCGCCGGTGAGCAACAGGTGCCGGGCGACGCCCAGACCCGCGACGCCGACCAGCCGGGACAGCCCGTTCCAGGCCGGCAGGTTGCCCAGTCGCAGCTCCGGGAAGCCCAGCAGGGCGTCACCGGCCGCGATCCGGACGTCGCAGGCCAGCGCCAGCTCCAGCCCGCCACCGACCGCGGCGCCCTCGATCAGCGCGACGCTGGGCGCCGGCAGCGCCGCGACGGCGGCGAACGCGGCGCGACCGAGCCGGGACAGCTCCGCGGCCACCGGAGCGGCCGGGCTCACCCAGTCGGCGATGTCGGCGCCGGCGCAGAAGGTCCGGCCGGCGCCCCGCACGACCACGGCACGGACGTCGTCGCGGCGGCCGAGGCCGGTGGTCGCGTCCAGCAGCGACTCGAGCATCGCCCGGTCCAGCGCGTTGCGTTTGGCCGGCCGGTCCAGGGTCAGGGTGGCCACCGAACGGTCGTCGACGTCCAGGGTCACGGGCATGACGTACTCCTGTTCTGCGCGGGCACGCTCAGGCGCGGCGTTTGGTGAGCTGGTCGATGACCAGGGCCAGGATGATCGCGGCGCCGACGGCCACCTGCTGGTAGAAGGCCTGCACGTTGAGCGTGGTGAGCCCGGCGGTGAGGGTCGCGATGAGCACGGCTCCGAAGGCGGCGCCCACCATGCTGGCCTCGCCGCCGGCGAGCTTGGTGCCGCCCATCACGGTCGCGGCGATGGCGGTCAGCAGCAGGTCGCCGCCGAGGGTGGGATCGGCGGCGCCGAGGCGCGCGGTGAGCACCGCACCGGCCAGTCCGGCGGTGGCGCCGGCCACGACGTACGCCAGAGCGGTGGTGCGGGTCACCGAGATGCCGGCCAGCCGGGCCACCTCGGCGTTGCCGCCGATGGCGGTCAGGTATTCGCCGAAGGTGGTGTATTTGAGGACCAGCGCGGAGGCCACCGTCAGCAGGATGAACAGCAGCACCGGGATCGGGATGCCGGCGACGCCGCCGGCGAGCAGGTCGGCGAAGCCGGTCGGGATGCCGTAGACGGCCTGGCCACCCGCGATGATCAGGGCGAGCCCGGCGAAGATGCCCATGGTGCCGAGCGTGATGATGAAGGGCGTGATCCGGGTGACGGTGATCAGCACTCCGTTCACCACGCCGCAGACCGCGCCGACGGCGATGCCGCCGAGGACGGCGACCGGCGCGGGCAGCGAATGCGACATCAGGCCGCTGCAGACCGCGGCCACGGCCACCACCGAGCCGATCGACAGGTCGATGCCGCCGGTGAGCAGCACGTAGGTCTGGCCCAGGGCGAGGATCCCGACCACGGCCGCCTGCAGCAGGACGTTGAGCATGTTGCCGCCGTCCAGGAACAGCGGCCGGGCGATGCCGAACCCGATGCCGAGAACGATGATCACCCCGAGCAGTCCGGCCTGCCGGGCGATGCGGCTGATGAAGTCACGGGTGGAGGTGCCGGTGCTCGGCGGTGGCGCGGTCTCCGCAAGCGTCTCGGTGGTGCTCATCGGGCGTTCTCCTTAGGTACGGTGCGGACCGTCACTCGGCGGCGGCATGACGAACCACCGTCTCCTCGGTGGCGTCGGTGCGGGCGAGATCGGCGACGATGCGGCCCCGGCGCATGACCAGGACGCGATCGCTCATGCCGAGGACCTCGGGCAGGTCCGAGGAGATCATCAGGATGGCCTTGCCCTGGTCGGCGAGGTGGCGCATCAGCAGGTGGATCTCGCCCTTGGCGCCCACGTCGATGCCCCTGGTCGGCTCGTCGAAGATGAAGATCTCGCTGTCCGAGAGCAGCCAGCGTCCGAGCACGACTTTCTGCTGCGTGCCGCCGGAGAGCTTGCCGACCGGCATCTCGGCGCGCATCTTGGTGTTCAGCGGTCGCAGGACGTTCTCGGTCAGGGTGCTCTGGCGCCTGCGGTCCAGGAAGCCGAACCGGGTGGGCGGACGCATCAGCGTGGTGTTCGACGCGGTCGTCATGCCCAGCACCAGACTCTGGTGCTTGCGGTCCTCGGTGAGCAGGGCGATGCCGGCTTTGATGGCGTCGCTGGGCCGGCGGATCGAGGCGCGCCGCCCACCGACGTAGATCTCGCCGGCGCTGAGCCGGTCCGCGCCGAAGATCGCCCGGGCCAGCTCGGTACGTCCGGCGCCGACCATCCCGGCCAGGCCCACGATCTCGCCGCGGCGCAGGACCATCGAGACGTCGTGCAGCACGCCGGGACGCGACAGGCCCTCGACCCGGAGGACCTCCTCGCCCACCGGCGCGGCGCCCCGAGGCACGCCGATCGCCGCCAGCTCGCGTCCCACCATCAGCCGGACCAGGTGGTCCTCGCCGGCGACCTGCGAGCGGGCGAGCGAGTCGACGCGCTTGCCGTCGCGCAGGACGGTGACCCGGTCGGAGAGCTCCAGGACCTCCTTGAGACGGTGCGAGACGTAGATGATGGCCTTGCCGGCCGCCCGCAGCGAGTCGATGACCGCGAAGAGCCGGCCGCACTCCTGCGTGGTCAGCGACGCCGTCGGCTCGTCCATGATGATGATCCGGGCGTCCACGCTCAACGCCCGGGCCAGTTCGATCATCTGCTGGTGGGCGACGCTGAGCGTGGACACCGGCACGTCGGGACGGGCGTCGAAGCCGAGCCGGGCCAGCGAGGCCCGGGCCCGGCGCCGCGCCTCCGGCCAGTCGATGACCCCGCCCTTGGTCCGCTCCTGGCCCAGCACGACGTTCTGCACGGCGGTCATCTGCGGCACCAGGTTCAGCTCCTGGTGGACCATGGCGATGCCCGCTCGCATGGCGTCGGCCGGACGGGCGAAGTGCGCCGGTTCGCCGTCGACCACGATGCTGCCGGAGTCGGCCGGCTGGACGCCGAACATGATCTTGAGCAGGGTGGACTTGCCGGCGCCGTTCTCCCCGAGCAGGGTGTGCACCTCGCCCGGGTGGACGGTCAGGCTGACGTCTTGCAGGGCCCGGACCCCGGGGAAGCTCTTGGAGATGTCCCGGAGCGCGAGGACCGCGGGGCGGTCGGACATGGTGTTCCTCTTCCGGCGGGATCTACTTGTAGAGAGTGGTCAGAACCTGGCCCTGGGCGTCGTAGTAGTCGCTGACCGTGTCCTTCGTGATCAGCTGCGCCGGGGCGACCACCCACTGCGGGACCTGCTGGCCTTCCAGCAGCCGCACGGCCGACTCGACGGCCCAGTAACCCTCGTAGTAGGGCAGCGGGCTGACGGTCGCGGTGATCGAACCCGACCGCACGCCGGCGACGGCCTCCGGGACGCCGTCGGTGCCGATCACGGCGATCTTCTTGCCGGACGCCTGAACCGCCTTGGCCACGCCGATCGCCATGGTGTCGTTGTTGGCGTAGACGCCCTTGAGGTTCGGGTACTGCCGGATGATCTGCTGGGTGGCCGCGTAGGCCTTGTCCGCGTCCCAGTCGCCGGGCACGCTCGCCACCAGCTTCAGCTTGGCGTCCTTGGCCACGCCCTCCTTGAAGCCCTTGATCCGCAGGATGGCCGCGCTGGAGCCGGCCTGCCCCTCGATCTGGGCCACCTGCCCGCCCTCGGGGAACAGCTTGGCCAGCTCCGAGGCCGCCTGGCTGCCGTCGAGCGCGTGGTCCGGACCGACGTAGGTGGTCGCGGCCACCCGGGCGTCGTCGACGTTGACGATCGGCGCCCCCTGGCCCTGCATCTGGCCCAGGGCCGGGGTGAGGTTGGAGGTGCTCTCCGGGGCCACGACGTAGGCGTCGAACTTCTGCCCCACCAGGGTCTGCGCGATGGTGAGCTGCTCGGTCTGCGCGCTCTCGCTGCTGGCCGCCTGCACGGTGATGTCCACCCCGAGCTTCTGGCCGGCCGCCTGGGCTCCCTTCTGGATGCCCTGCCAGTACTGGTTGGTCAACGACTTGAGGACCAGGGCGATCCGGTACTTCTTCTGCGCCGTGAGATCGCCGAGCTGGCTGTTGAGCTTGACGCCCTCGACCTGGGTCACGCCCTGCTTGTCGCTGGCATACGTGTATTTCGCCGAACCGCTGTTGGCGTTGCCCCCGCTGGCGACCTCGCTCGCCGAGCTGCACGAGCTGAGGGCCAGGGCCGCCGTCGACGCGACGGCCACCGCCACCGCGCCTTTGGTAATCCTCATGTCGATCCAATCTGTTCGAATACTCAGGACTCTCCGAATGCGACGGAAACCGGTTTCCTATGTGGCTAAAAAAAGAGTGGGAGGGTGGGCTCGTCGTCTTTCTCCGCCGGCCGGCAACCACAGGACCGGCGGACGATCAGGTCGGGGCGCAGCACCACGCGCTCCGGCGGTGCCACCACCGCGGCATTGTTCGCATGCCGGGCCCGGATGCGCCGGGCCAGCGTCTCGGCGGCGGTCCGGCCCACCGCTCGCGCCCTGCTGTCGACGGAGGTCAGACCGACCCCGGAGAGCCGGCCGACCCAGACGTTGTCGAACCCCACCACAGCGAGGTCCTCGGGCACCCGCAGGCCGCCGGCGGCGCAGAACTCGAGCACCTCGATCGCCATCCGGTCGTTGGCGACGAAGACCGCGGTCGGCGGATCCTCGGCGTCGAGCACCGAGGTCAGCGCCGCGGCGGTGGTGCCCGGCTCGGTGTCGACCTGGGCCACCAGCCGCTCGTCGAAGCCGAGACCGGCGTCGTGCAGGGCGTCGCGGTAACCCTCGAGCCGCAAGCGGAACGGGACGACGTTGCGGGGACCGGCCAGGTGGGCGATCCGGCGGTGTCCGTGACCGACGAGATGCTCGACCGCCAGCCGGGCGCCCAGCCCGTTGTCGATCACGACGGTGTCGGCGGGGGTGGCGTCCAGCGCCCGGCTGGCCAGCACGACGTCGACATCCGACTCGACCAGGCGGGCGACCGCCTCGTCCTCCATCGTGACGGCGGCCATGATCAGACCGTCCACCTGCCGCTGCAGCATCGAGCGCACCAGGTCGGCCTCCCTGACCGGCTGCCCGTCGGTGCTGCCGAGCAGCAGCGTGTACTCACTGTCGCCGATGACCTCCTCGACGCCGGCGATGAGCTCCGGATAGAAGGGGTTCGTGATGCTGGCCACGATGATGCCGATCGTGTCGCTGCGCCGGTTGGACAGGCCCTGGGCGATGGCATTGGGCTGGAACTCCAGCTCACGGATCGCGTCCGCGATGCGCTCGCGGGTCTCGGCGGCGATGTAGTAACCCTTGTTGCCCAGATACTTCGAGACGGTCGCCTTGGACACCCCGGCCACGGCGGCGACATCGCTGATCGTCGCGCGCTGCATCCGGCGGGGCGCAGGAAACCGGTTTCTCATGTGCCGATCGTGCCGTCGCGTGCATCACATGTCAAGAGTGTCACCGCAACGTTTTGGCTGGTAGACCGGGTTTCACGGCCGGGTGGCCGCCGGAGGCTCGGCTATGCGCACCCGGATGTGCCGGGCCAGCGTCGTGGACGGGGCGATGACCAACGGAGCGTCGAAGGCGAGGGCCGCGCACACACCGTTGTACTCGCCGGTGCGCACGAACCAGCGGTCCCGGCCCTCCAGCCCTCGGAAGGTCAGCGTGTAGCGGTGGTCGACGGTGACGGCGACCCACGGCGCGGCGCTGCCATGCGGGTCGCTGCCGTCCGGGCTGGACGCCACGGCCGAGCCGCCCGGCAATCGCCAGAAGAAACCGCCATAACCGGCTCCTCCGGTACGGCCGTGGGTCGCGGGACTGCCCAGCACGACCTCGTGCGACGGGGGAGCCGTCAGGGCGTACCGGAACGACAGCTCCCATCCGCCCGGCGCCGCCGCCGCCGTGATCTCCCGCCGCTCGGTCAGCAGCGTGCGCCCCGAGGCGTCCTCCCAGGTCAGAAAGCCGGGGGCCCGCTCCCGGATCCGGCCATGATCGGGCAACCAGAGGTAGCCCCGGCCGCGGACGTAGGTGCGGCCGCCCCACAGGTTCACCCCGTTGACGTCGGCCACGGTCAGCGACGCGCCCAGGTGCCAAGGATGGTCGAAGCACAGCTCGTCGGTGACCACCGTGCCGCCGAGGGTGCGGACCGGGTGCAGGTACGGACGGGGTGCCAGCCGGATGTCGAGGTCGGGATCCGTCACGTAGGTGGCGACCTCCACGCCACCGACCGCCAGAGAGACGGTCACGCCACGGCGGCCCGGTACCCGGCGTACGCGTCGGCCAGCACCTCGGCGCCGGGCCGCGCCCACACGTCCTCGTGGAAGACCTCGACCTCGACCCAGCCGTCGTAGCCGGCGTTCTCGACGGCGGCCGCGAACCGCGGCAGATCGATGCACCCGGTGCCGGGCAGGCCGCGGCCGAGAAGGACGCCGGCCGGCAGCGGGGTGATCCAGTCGGCGAGCTGGAAGGCGGCGATCCGGCCGGCGGCGGCCGCGATGTGCTGCCACACCTGGTCGTCCCACCACAGGTGGTAGGTGTCGACGCAGACCCCGACCGCGTCCGCCGGATACGGGGCGGCCAGGTCGAGCGCCTGCCCCAGGGTGGCGACCACGCACCGGTCCGAGCAGAACATCGGGTGCAGCGGTTCGATCGCCAGCCGTACGCCGGCCGCCCTGGCGTCGGGCACCAGCGCGCCGATCGCGTCGCCCACGTGCCGCCGGGCGCCGTCGAGATCCCGGCTCGACCCGGGCAGCCCGCCGCTGACCAGCACCAGCGTGTCGGTGCCGAGCGCGGCGGCCTCCTCGATCGCGCGCCGGTTGTCGTCGTACCAGCCGGCGTCGTGGAAGAAGCCGCCACGGCACAGCGAGGAAACCGTGAGCCCCGAGTCGCGGACGAGGGAAGCCGCCTTTTCCACGCCGTACGCCTGGACCTCTTCCCGCCAGAGGCCGACCGCGCGCACGCCGGCCGTCACGCAGCCGGCCACCAGATCGGCGAGCGGCCAGTGCTTGGTGGTCGCCTGGTTGAGCGAGAACCCTTTCGTCATGACAGCCCCACGGTGGTCAGCCAGGCGCGTGCCCGGTGGGTGGCGAGGCCGGCGTCGGGCAGCAGGCCGGCGTCGTCGGCGAGCCGCATCAGTTCCAGCAGGTGGCGCGGGGATCGCCCGGCCTGCGCGCCGCCGACCATGAGCAGGTGATCCTGGTGCCCGGCGAGCCAGTTCAGAAACACGATACCCGTTTTGTAGTGGTAAGTCGGTGCGGCGAACAGGTGCCGGGCCAGCGGCAGCGTCGACGCCATGACGTCCCGATAGTGCGATATGTCGCCGTCGTCAAGGTGACGCAACGCCGCGGCGGCGGGCGCGGCGATCACCGCGAGGACCCCGAGCAAGGCGTCGGAATACCCGGACTCGTCGCCGAGGATCAGCTCCGGATAGTGGAAATCGTCGCCGGTGAACATGCGCACCCCGGACGGCAACTGACGCCGCAGAGCGATCTCCGCGTCGGCGTCGAGGAGCGACATCTTGATCCCGGCGACCTTGTCCGCATGCGCGTGGATGATGTCCAGAACAGTTTCCGCGCCGCCACCCCAATACCCCGCAAGCGCCGGATCGAAGGCCTCCCCCAGCCAATGCAGCAGCACCGGCCCCTCCGCCTGCCGCAACAACTCGCCGTAGACCCGCTGGTAGTCGTCCGCTCCCCGCGCCGCCGCCGCGAGATGGCGGCTGCACATCAGAACCGGCTGGGCGCCGGCCTCCTGCACATCCTTCAGCTGTTCCCCGTACGCGGTGAGAACGTCGTCGATCGATGCGGGCCCGGCCGGCAGCTGGTCCGTCGCCACGCCCGCCACGATCGGACCCGTCGCCTCCGAGGCGCTGCGCCGGATCAGTTCCCGGGTCGCCGGATAATCCAGCCCCGCACCGCGTTGCGCCGTGTCCATCGCCTCGGCCACACCGAAGCCGTACGACCAGAGGTGCCGGCGGAAGCGCAGGGTGGCGTCCCAGTCCAGCACCGCCGGAGCGCCCGGAATGTTCTCCGCACGGGGATCCGCTACCACCGGCGCCGCCGCGTAGGCGATCCGCGACGTGAACCCGCGCGGCCCCTCGGCGTACTCCGCGCCCCGCCCGCTGAACGTGATCATCGCTCGAGCTCCGGCACCTCGAACCGGCGGCCCTCGCGCGACGAGCGCAACCCCAGCTCGGCGACCTGCACGCCGCGGGCACCGGCCCAGAGATCTCCCGTGTACGGCGTGTCCCGCGCGACATACCGCAGGAACTGCTCCCACTGCGCCCGGAAACCGTTCGGGAAGCTCTCGTTGTCCGGCACCTCCTGCCACTGCTCGCGGAAGCGCTGCGCCGTCGGCACGTCCGGATCCCACACCGGCTTCGGCGTGGCCGCGCGCGGCTGGATGCGGCAGTGGTGCAGGCCGGCGACCGCGCTGCCGAGGGTGCCGTCCACCTGGAACTCCACCAGCTCGTCGCGGTTGACCCGGGTGGCCCAGGACGAGTTGATCTGGGCGATGATCCCGCCGTCGAGCTCGAAGATCCCGTACACGGCGTCGTCGGCGGTCGCGTCGTACGGCTCGCCCGCCTCGTCCCAGCGCGTCCCGATGTGTGTCACGGACCGGGCCGTCACCGCGCGCACCGGCCCGAAGACCTGCTCCAGCACGTAATGCCAGTGCGGGAACATGTCGAGCGTGATGCCCCCGCCGTCCGCCGACCGGTAGTTCCACGAAGGACGCTGCGCGGCCTGCCAGTCGCCCTCGAACACCCAGTAGCCGAACTCACCCCGTACGGAAAGGATCTGCCCGAAGAATCCGCCCCGCACGAGCCGGGCCAGTTTGCGCAGGCCGGGCAGGTACAGCTTGTCCTGGACCACGCCGTGCTTGATGCCGGCCGCGTCGGCGACGCGGGCCAGCTCGACCGCCTCGTCCAGGCTCTCGGCGACCGGCTTCTCGGTGTAGATGTGCTTGCCCGCCTCGATCGCCAGCCGCAGCGCCTTGACCCGCGCGGAGGTGACCTGGGTGTCGAAGTAGATCCGCACGTCCGGCCGGGCCAGCGCCTCGGCCAGGTCGGTGGTCCAGTCGGTGAGGCCGTGCCGGTCGGCGATCGCGCGCAGCTTCGCCTCGCTGCGGCCGACGAGCACCGGCTCGGGCCACAGCGTCGTCCCGTCGTCGAGGGGCAGGCCACCGTCCTCACGGATGGCGAGCACCGACCGGACCAGGTGCTGCCGCAGGCCCATCCTCCCGGTGACGCCGTTGAGCACGATGCCGACGCTGGTCCGGTCCTTGGTCACAGGTCCTCCTGCGGACACCTCGGGTAAGCGCTTTCCCGGACCATAGTCGGCGGGTCGCCCGGACAGCAAGACCATTGCCGGTATCCTGCCCCTGAACTGGGCCTCTGACCGGATCGCGCCGGCCCGGGCGGAAGGGATCGCGCATGGCCACCCTGGCGGATGTCGCCCGGCACGCCGGGGTCTCCACCGCGACCGCGTCCCGCATCATCAACGGCAGCCCCAAGCCGGTCGCCGACGCCTTGCGCCGGCGCGTGCTGGCGGCGGTCGAGGAGCTGAAGTACGTGCCGAACGCGCACGCGCAGATGCTGGCCCGCTCGCACCGCAACGCGGTCGGGGTGATCGTGCACGACGTGTCCGACCCGTACTTCGCCGAGATAACCCGTGGCCTGCAACGGGTCGCGACCGCGGACGGCCGGCTCGTGATCATCTGCAACAGCTTCCGGGAGCCGGACCGCGAACTCGCGTACATCGACCTGCTCCACGCCCACCAGGTCGCCGCGATCGTGATCGCCGGCTCCGGCTACCTGGACGCCACGACCGCGTCACGGATGGACGAGCGGCTGCGCGCCTTCGAGGCGACGGGCGGGCGGATCGCGGTGATCGGCCGGCACGAGCACCCCGGCGACGCGGTGCTGCCCGACAACGAGGAAGGCGGCTTCCTGGCCGGTTCGCACCTGTTCTCGCTGGGGCACCGGGAGGTCGGCGTCATCGCGGGCCCGGCACACCTGACCACCACGGCGGACCGCCTGGCCGGGCTGCGGCGGGCGGCTCGCTCGTACGGCGTCGCCCTGCCCAAGAAGCGCATCCTGCACTCGGACTTCACCCGCGACGGCGGCGCGGCGGCGGCGGAAACGCTGCTGGCGTCCGATCCCGGCCTGACCGCGATAGCCGCCCTGAACGACTCGATGGCGGTGGGCGCCCTGGCGACGTTGCGCGCGTCGGGCCGCCGGCTGAGCGTGATCGGCTTCGACGACATGCCCGTCGCCCGCGACGTGACCCCGGCGCTGACCTCGGTGCGCCTGCCGCTGACCGAACTGGGCGAGAGGGCGATGTCGCTCGCGCTGGACCCGTCGGGCGAGGGCCCGCGCATCCAGAGGGTGCCCGCCGAGCTGATACGCCGGGAGAGCACCTGGCCGCCCCCCACGGCGTGACCCTCTTGGCGCACCCCCTTGGCCATCGCGCCCCACTCCCCCATCGCGTGGGGATTCCCGCCGTCCCGACCGGCGCACCTCCCCACACCTCACCCTTACCCCCGTCGTGTGGGGACTCCCGCCGTCCCGACCGGCGCACCTCCCCACACCTCACCTCCGTCCCCGTCGTGTGGGGACTCCCGCCCACCAGACCGGCACACCTCCCCACACCTCACCTCCGTCCCCGTCGCGTGGGGACTCCCGCCCACCAGACCGGCACACCTCCCCACACCTCACCCTTACCCCCGTCGTGTGGGGACTCCCGCCCACCAGACCGGCACACCTCCCCACACCTCACCCGCGCCGCCGTCGCGTGGGAACCCCCGCCCGCCAGACCGGCACGATCCGGTGAAACGCACAGCGAGAAAGGCCTTTCCCTCAGGGAGTCCAACTCGGAGAGTGCTGTGCTGCGGCGTACATTTCTTCGCCTGCTCGCCGGAGCGCTGCGGCCGTGCCGCGGCGGCGCTTCGGGCTCGGCCGGCAAGGGTGACGCCTCCTCCGGCCACCCGTCGCGTCATGGTGACTGCCTCACTTAGACGTCATCTGGTGTCCGACGGCAGCGGGACTTCACGCATGTCCAGGCCGCGTCGACTTTGCGCCGGTGGCGAGGGCGACGCCGTACGCAGCAAGCGGTTTGTTGGCGGCGGGCGAGCCGGCACCTGTCGCGGGCCGGGCGTTGTTTCCGCGGACCGGGTGGACGCCGTCGGCCTTCCTCCGCGACTTGGACCGGGAGTCCTGCAAATAACCTGCGTTGCCGGAGGCATTGACTGGGGTCGACGTCCGTGTGACGGTGGCGGGGCAAGCGCTTTCCTGCATGTGACGCGGGTCCGATCGGAGTCGCGCGAAGGAGCCGTCATGCCCGCAACAGCCTCCGCGATCGTCGCCGCCCTCACCGCCGCCGTCCTCGGAGGAACCCCGGCCGCCGCTCCCGACGCCGCCGCTCGCGCCGTCATCCTCGGAGGACCGCCGGCCGCCGCCGCTTCCGACGCCGCCGCCCTCGGAGGAACCCCGGCCGCCGCCGCTTCCGACGCCACTGCTCCCGC
>NZ_CAKUCL010000027.1 GCF_934643405.1 uncultured Actinoplanes sp. | reverse complement strand
GCGGACGGCGGCGGCGCCTCGGCCGAGGGCGGCGCGGCGGCGGCCGGAGCGGACGAGGCGGCCGGCTCGTCGTCGCCGGTGACCTTGACGCCGATGAATACCGCGATCAGGACGGCGACGACGGCAACACCGGCGAGGCCACCGGCGACGGCCTGGCCACGGCGCTTGGCCTCGGTGGGGGTGCTCATATCTCGTCGACTCTCCCGGGTTCGTCGGAAACTTCGCCGACACGGTACCCGGGCGGCTGCGCAGGGTCGCGGCAAACCTCCCCCGAACCGCCGATGCGAGTGATCAACCGTCCGGTTGGTCACTGGATCCGATCTGGTCCGTCACACAACGAAGTGAGATTGTTTACCACTCACGCACCATCACGTTGTGATCACGACGACCGGGGAGGGTCGGTTGCCGTCGACCGGAGAGGGCCGCCTGCCGCTGGGCAGGCGCCGGACCGGCCACCGCGCCACGCACATCGGGCTCCGCCGTCGTGCGTCGGTGGAGTCGTCCCTCGAGGAGCCCCGCCACCGATGGAACGAGGTGCTCTCGTCGGCCGCGGTGATCCTCGCCGGCGTGCTGATCGTCGTGGGCTTCGGCTTCGTGGCGACGCGCGGCATGCGCACCGGCCACAGTGAACCGCCCGAGCCGGAACCGGCCGCCCCGGCTCTCGGTCAGGTGTCCCCGCCGACGCCGGACCAGGGCCTCATCCCGCTCGACCCGCCGGCCCCGACCCGATCGAAGGCGTCGCCGTCGCCGTCGGTCAGCCGCAGCCCGGCACCCGATCCGGGCGCGATCGCGGTCAGCACGCGCGGGGTGCCGGCCGTGGTGGATCTGACCGCCGAGGGCAGGCGCGACTGGGTGCACTGGGGTGAGGGCGGCACGTTCTCGCTGGAGCGGGACAGGAGCGGCGGGTTCGCGATCCTGGAGGGCGTGCCGGCCGCGCCCCGGTTCCAGCACGCGCTGAGCCCGCAACGGTTCACCTGGACCGGCGGCGACCCGGTGGACCGCAGCGACGGCACGACCACCGGCATCCGGACCTGCGGGAAGGGCAACGGGTTCACGCTCACCGCGCCGGCCGGCACCGGAACCCGGGTGCTCAAGCTCTACATCGGCGTGATCTCGGGTAAGGGACGCCTGGAGGCGAAGCTGTCGGCCGGGTCGGCCACCGGCGGCGCCACCGTCGAGCAGCGTGCCGGGACGCTGAGGACGGCCGTGCTGCTGATCAGCTATCGCGCGCCGAAGGCGGCTCAGCTCCGGCTCAGCTGGACGACCACGGAGGCGTACGGAAGCGGCTGCGGCGGTGTCGCCCTGGAGGCGGCCACCCTCCGCTGACGCCGGGACAAGCTCAATCAGAAGTCATTTTCACAGGCGATAGAGGGGTTTTGCGTGTTCGCGGGCTGGGGATCGTGGGTCGCCCGCTTCCGGTGGCCGGTGCTGTCCGTCGCGCTCGTCGCGGTGATCGGCGCCGGCGTCTGGGGGCTGGGCGTGTTCGGGCAGCTCTCCGAGGGCGGCTACAACGACCCGCACAGTGAGTCCACTCGCGCGTCGGACACGGTCCGGGAGGCGTTCGGCGCGCGCGGCGGCGACCTCGTGGTGATCTACACGCCGGGCAACGGCACGATCGACGACGGGCCGCTGGGCAAGCGCGTCCGCGACCGGCTGGCCGCGCTGCCCCGGTCGGCGGTCACGCGGAGCACCTCGTACTGGAACCAGAAGTCACCGCAGTACGCGGCGAAGGACCGGTCCAGCGCGATCGCGGTGATCACACTGGCCGGCGCGGACGACGCGGCGAAGCTGAAGTCCTACCGGGCCGTCGACGACAAGTTCGCCGTCGCGGGTGCGACCGTGCAGCTGTCCGGCGGGATCGCGCTGGCCGACGCGTCGTCCAGCCGGTCCACCCAGGACCTCGGCACCGCCGAGATGATCTCGCTGCCGATCACCCTGATCCTGCTGGTGCTGATCTTCGGCTCGGTGGTCGCGGCGTCGCTGCCGGTGCTGGTCGGCGGGGCCGCGGTGCTCGGGTCGCTCGGCGTGCTGCGCCTGATCGCGTCGGTCCACGACGTCAACTCCTTCGCGGTCAACGTGGCGAGCCTCCTCGGTCTCGGCATGGCCATCGACTACGGCCTGTTCATGGTGGGACGCTTCCGCGAGGAGCAGGGCGAGGGGCGTACGGTCGCGGAAGCCGTCCGCCGCACCGTGGGCACCGCCGGACGCACCGTGCTGTTCTCCGCGACCCTGCTGATGATCGCCCTCGCCGGGCTGCTGCTGTTCCCGCAGGGCTTCCTCAACTCCCTCGCGTACGGCGGCCTGGCCGCGGTCTTCTTCGCCGCGGTGCTCTCGCTGACGCTGTTGCCGGCGATGCTCGCGGTGCTCGGCCCGCGCGTCGACAAGCTCCGGGTGCGGCTGCCCTCGATGACCGGGGGCGACTCCGGCTGGGCCCGCCTGGCCGGCTTCGTGCTGCGCCGCCCCCTGGTCGTCGCCCTGCCCATCCTGGCCGGACTGCTGCTGCTCGCCTCGCCCGCGCGCAGCGTCCACTTCGGCGAGAACGACGAGCGGATGCTGCCCGCGGGCGACCCGGCCCGCCAGGCGATCGAGACGTTGAAGGCCGACTATCCGCAGTTCACCGGCAACGGCGTGCAGATCGTCCTGAAGGGCGCGGGTGACCCGTCGTCGTACGCCGTGGCGGCCCGCCAGGTCCCCGGCATCGCCTCGCTGACCCCGGCGGAGCGGGCGGCCGGCGTGACCACCTTCACGGCCACGCTGAAGTCCACGGACCCGTACAGCTCCTCGGCCCGCGACGTCGTCGCCGCGCTGCGGGCGCTGCCCGCGCCGAAGGGCGCCGAACTGCTGGTCGGCGGCGTCACCGCCCGCAACGTGGACAGCCTGGACGCCACCGCGGACAAGCTGCCGCTGATGGTGGTCCTGCTGGTCGGCGCCACGCTGCTGCTGATGTTCCTGGCGTTCGGCTCGATCCTGCTGCCGATCAAGGCGGTGCTGATGAGCGCGCTCAGCCTCAGCGCGACCCTGGGCATACTGGTCTGGATCTTCCAGCAGGGCCACGGCTCGAGCCTGCTCGACGTCACGCCGGCGCCGCTCGAGGTGGGCATCGTGGTGCTGATGGCCGCGGTCGTGTTCGGCCTGTCCACCGACTACGAGGTGTTCCTGCTGTCCCGGATGGTCGAGGCCCGCACCCGCGGCGCCACCACCGCCGAGGCGGTGACCACCGGCCTGACCCGCACCGGCCGCGTGATCAGCGCCGCGGCCCTGCTGCTGATCGTGGTGACCGGGGCGTTCGCCCTGTCCGCGGTCACCACCATGCGTTTCGTCGGCGTCGGCATGATCATCGCCCTGCTCCTGGACGCGACGGTCGTCCGCATGCTCCTGGTCCCGGCGGTGCTGAGCCTGCTGGGCGACGCGGCGTGGTGGGCGCCGGGCCCCCTGCGGCGGCTTCAGCAGCGTGCCGGGCTTGCCGAGTACGCCGTACCCGGCCCCGAGGCAAGGCACGCGGCTCCGGACGACACCGCCGTCCTGACGGACATCGCCGGCCAGGGCCCGCTCGCCGCCGCGCTCCCCTCGGCAACCCCCGATCCCGCGAGTTCCTCGGTCGAGGCCCCCGCCTTGCCGCCGCCGGCGACGCCACTCGCCCTGCCGCCCGGCTCCAGCGACGTGACCGCCGTGTTCCCCCGCGTCCCGGACGACGGTCCCGCGGCCCCCATCCCGCTGCCCGCCGCTCCGCTTCCCCCGGCCGCCGCTCCCCTCACCGCCGTGACCACCCCGGCCGCCGCCTCCGCTGCTGCCGCGGCCTCCCCAGCCGCCGCTCCCCTCACCCCCGCGACCACCCCGGCCGCCGCCTCCGCTGCCGCCACCTCCCCTGCCGCCGCGGTGTCCCCGGCGTCGCAAGGCGACGCGGCCGTCGACCCGGCTTCCACCGCTGTCATCCCGACCAAGGCCTTCCCGGATATTTCGGAAATGTCCGGAAGTCCAAGCGGAACCAGTGCGGCGAAGGGAGGCCAAGAGGAGACGGAGGCCGCCGCCGACAAGGCGGTGGACGCTGCCGGCGGAAACCGGGTCTCGACGACGGACACGCTTGAGACGGTCGGCGGGAGCAAACGGGTCGGCGAGAGTGGGGCCGAGACTGCCGGCCAGAGCGAAGCCGAAGCGGCCGCAACCGGCGAGCCCGGCGGGCGGAGTGAAACCCGGGCAGCCGGCACCAGCCAGACCGCCGATCAGGGCGACGGCGAAGCGGCCGGCACGGGCGACGCCGCCGGTCCGAGCGAAGAACGGGCGGCCGGTGGGAACGGGGCCGGCGAGGACGCCGCTGTGGAGCTCCGGTCCGGCGGGGCCGAGGAACCGTCGGGCTCGGACGAGCGGCACGGCGGCGCGGTGGGCTCCGAGGTGGCCGAAGGGGTGATCGAAGAGGTTGTCGAAGGGGTCGTCGAGGACGACGCTGACCTGCCGGCCTTCGGGCGGGCGATTGCCGGACAGCCGGGGGTCTACGTCAGTGCCAGCATCGCCGCCGCCTACGCCACCGACTACTCGGAGCCGGACGAGTTCTTCTTCGCGCCCTCGGTCACCACCTTCGGGACGCCGGTCGACGCTCCGGCGATCGAGCCGCCGCAGCCGTGGGAGCTGCCGGCGCTGCCCGCCGGGCGGGAGGTGGGCTCGTTCGAGACCACCCGGAATTTGAGCACCTCCGGCGTGGTGCCGGAGACCTTCGAGGGCGACCCGGGGCTGGGCCGGCCGTTCGAGGCGTCCATGCCCGTGCGGACGGCGACGCCGGAGCCCGGGGACAACCCCGACGTCCCGGCCGGGGAACCCCGGCGGCGTGATCTCGGCAGCGCCTTCCGGCGGGCCGACGTGGCGGAGATCCCGGCGCCGCGCCGCCCGGCCGATCTCGCCGATCTGGAGTCGGCCGGCAAGCGCCCGCAGGATCCGGCCGCCGGCCGCGGCATCCCCGGCTGGGGACACCCCACCGGCGGCACGCCGCGCCCGGCCGATCTGCGGGACCACCTGCGCGAGACGCGGCCGGCGGATCTGGCGCAGTACAGCCGCGGCCGGGACACGGCCGAGGCGCCGCGCCGGCCCGCCAGCCTGGGCGACCTTCCCCCGGCACGCCGGCCGGCGACGCTTGCCGATCATGTCGCGCCGTCACGCCGTACGGAGGAGGAAAGCTCTTAGCGGAAGACCAATCCCCCGCCCACCTCGATGACCTGGCCGGTGAGCGCGCCCGAACCGTCGGAGACGAGCAGGCGCACGGTCGCCACCAGGTCCTCGGGGACCAGTGACCGCGGGATCGCCTGGGTGGCCACCAGGTTCGGGCGACGGGCGAGGGCCGCGTCGCTCATCGACTCCTCCAGCTCGAGCTCGCCCTCGGTGCGGATCGCGCCGGGCGACAGCGCGTTGACCGTGATGCCGGACGGTCCCAGCGCCCGGGCCAGGGAGCGGGTGAGGCCGATCAGCGCCGCCTTGCTGGAGACGTACGCGGGACCGGACGGGCCGCCCAGACGCACGGTGGGCGAGACGACGTTGACCACGCGGCCCCATCCGCGCGACGCCATCCCGGCGGCGAGGGCCTGCGCCAGCAGCATCGGCGCGGTCACGTTGACCGCGAAGGTGCGCTGCCATTCCTCGTACGTCAGCTCGGGGAACTCGATGTTCGACGCCTTGGCGGCGTTGTTGATCAGCACGTCCACGTCGCCGGCGCGGGCGGCGAGGTCGCGGACCGCGGACGGGTCGGCGAGGTCGGCGTCCAGCAGTTCGGCCTCGGCGCCCAGGTCGCGGCAGAGCGTGGCGACGCTCTCGGCCTCGCCCGCGGCGGCCAGGTGGTGCAGCAGCAGGGTGGTGCCGGGGCGGGCCAGGCCGACGGCGATCGCCGCGCCGAGGCCGCGCCGGGCCCCGGTGATCAGAACACGCTGCTCCATGTTGGTCACCTCAGTCCGGCGCATTCATCTGTAGATCTCGATCGGTTGGCGGGGCATTCACGCGGCGCCCAAAGAGTGACGCCCATGACGATGCTCCATCGACGCACGTTCGTCCTCGGTGGGTTGGCCACCGCGGGAACCATCGCGCTGACCGGGCGGGGCGCGCAAGCCGCCGCGCCGTTCCCCTTCAAACTGGGTGTCGCGTCGGGCGAGCCGGACGCCTCCAGCGTGGTCCTGTGGACCCGGTTGGCGCCGAGCCCGCTGAACGCCGACGGCCAGGGCGGCATGGCGAACGCCGACGTGGCCGTGGACTGGCAGGTGTCGACGACCGACACCTTCTCCTCGCTGGTCGCCTCGGGCACGGTGACCGCGCGGTACGCCGACGCCCACTCGGTGCACGTGGTGGCCGGTGGCCTGCAGCCGGACGCCGAGTATTACTACCGGTTCAAGGCTCAGGGCCACATCTCGGCGGTCGGCCGGACCCGTACGGCACCGGCAACCGGCACCTTCGGCCGTGACCTGAGGATGGCGTTCGCATCCTGCTCCCACTTCGAGTCGGGGTACTACACCGCGTACCGGCGGATGGCCGAGGACCGGCCGGACCTGATCCTGCACCTGGGCGACTACATCTACGAGAGCGGCACCGGCAGCAGCGGGGTGCGTCAGCACGCGGGCGCCGAGATCGTCTCGCTGGCCGACTACCGCCGCCGCTACGCGCAGTACAAGTCGGACCCGGATCTGCAGGCGGCGCACGCGGTCGCGCCGTGGCTGGTGGTGCCGGACGACCACGAGGTGGAGAACAACTACGCGAACATGGTGCGCGCGGACTCCAGCCCCACGCTGACCACCGCGCAGTGGACCGCCCGGCGCACCGCGGCGTACCGGGCCTACTACGAGAACATGCCGCTGCGCCCGGCGCAGGCGCCGAGCGGCAACAGCATTCCCCTGTTCCGGCGGGTACGGTGGGGCCAGCTCGCCACCTTCCACATGCTCGACACCCGGCAGTTCCGCGACGATCAGGCCTGCGGTGACGGCTGGAAGGTGTGCGCGGCGGCGGACACCACCACCCGGTCGCTGACCGGCGCCGCCCAGGAGGCGTGGCTGCTCGACGGCCTGGGCCAGCATCTGGGCACCTGGGACATCCTCGGCCAGCAGGTGTTCTTCGCCCGGCAGTTCGACTCCACCGGCGCGGCGAACATGGACGCCTGGGACGGCTACCGCGCCTCCCGCAGCCGCATCCAGCAGGGCTGGCGGGACCGGGCGGTGCGCAACCCGCTGGTGCTGACCGGTGACGTGCACGCGGCCTGGGCCAACGATCTGAAGGCCGACTACACCACCGCGAACTCGGCGACCATCGGCACCGAGCTGGTCTGCACCTCGATCACCTCGGGCGGCGACGGCAGCGCGTCGACGACCATCCCGAACCTGGCGACGAACCCGCACCTGAGGTTCTACTCGAACCGCCGCGGCTACACGGTGACGACCATCGGCCGTACGCAGGTCCGTGCCGATTTCCGTTCGGTGGCCAAGGTGACCGAGCACGACGCCGCCGTCACCACCCTCAAGTCGTTCGTCGTCCTCGACGGCGTGCCCGGCCTCCAGGCCGTTTAGGAGAATCGCATGACAGCCATCGTCTCCACCTTCGTCGCGGCCGCCCTCGCCGCCACCTCGGTGACCTGGTCGGCCGCGAACAGCGACTCGGCCGGCGACCAGGACGGCCCGGCGATCGCCGCGAACCGCAACGGCGGGGTCGCCGTGGTGTGGGAGGACGACCGGGACTCCACCGACCCGGCGAACGACAACCATTCCGAGATCTACCTGCGGTACTACCTCAACGGCGCCGCGGTGTACGAGAGGAAGCTGTCCGCGGGCGGAACCAGCGGCACCGACTGGAAGCACCGCATGCCGGACGTGGCGCTGGACGACAAGGGCAACGCCGTGGTGGTGTGGGCCGACGACCCGGACGGCAACGGCGTCTTCAACATTCCGTTCCGGGTGGTGTCGCCGACCGGCACGGTGCTCGGCTCCGGCCAGGCGAACGCGGACGCGGCCGGCAACCAGATCCTGCCCAAGGTGGCGGCCGACCCGGACGGCGCGCCCGGCACTGCGGCGGCGGTGGCGTTCACCGTGGTCTGGGAGGACATCCAGGGCACGGCCTCCACGGTGAAGGCGGCCGGGTACACCGGCACCACCACCAAGGCGTACGAGAAGACGGCGAGCCAGACCACCGGGAGCCACCACCGGCCGGACGTGGCCGTCCCGGCCTCCGGTGACGCCACGATCGTCTGGGACGAGGACGCCGACGCGAACGGCTCCTACAACATCGGGCTGACCCGGCTGGCCAAGGCGAACGGCGGGGTGCTGCTCACGCCGCGCGCGGCCAATGTGAACGGCGGCGGCCAGCAACGTCGTCCGGCGATCGCGGCCGACTGGACCGGCGACTTCAGCGTGGCGTGGGAGTCGGATCACACCGGCACGGCGGGCGTGTGGGTGCGCTCGTTCACCCCGGCGGGCGCCGGGCGGCACACCGAGGTCGAGGCTTCCTCCGGTACGGGCGCGGCCGCGCCCGTGGTCGGCGTCGACGACCAGGGTCTGCCCGTGGTGGGGTGGACGGTCGGCGGGGCCGACGGCTGGGTGCGCGGGTTCAACACCGACGGCACCACGACCGGTGGCCGGCTTGCCGCGCAGACCCTGACCCAGACCACGACCGGGCGGCAGGACCAGTTCCAGGTGGCCGTGTCGCCGTGGGCCGAGGTCGCGGTCTGCTACACCGACGACAACGACGGCAACGGTTTCGATCAGGTGCTGCTGGGCGTGGGCGCGAGCAACAACGACGCTTCTCTCCTGCGGCGCCTGGCCGCCGAGCGCGGCCGGTAGGGACCGGCCCGCGGTCCCACGCGTGCCCCGTTCGCGAGGGACCGCACCCGGTTCGGCCTCTGTGGAACACCATCTCTCCGCCGGGGGTCCCTTGTCCCCAGGGAGAATCCCTGGCCGTCACCCGGGCCTAGATGCCCAGGGAGTTGAACAGGTAGAGCCAGACCTCGCTGCGCGTGGGGAACGGCGGGATCGCGTGGCGCAGCCGGGTGATCGGCACCTCGCCGACCACCGCGATCGTCGCGGCCTGCAGGAAGTCGGCCACCTCGGTGCCGGTGAAGGTGGCGCCGACCAGCACGCCCCGGTCCTCGTCGACCAGGAACCGGCAGGTGCCGCGCGGGTTGTTGAAGAACGCCCCGCCCGCGTTGGCCTCGGTGCCGATGTCGACGACCTTGACGTCGAGGCCCGCGGCGGCCGCGGTCGCGGTGGTGTGGCCGACCGCGGCCACCTGCGGCTCGGTGAAGATCACCCGGGGCGCGCCGGGACCGTCCGCGAGATGCTCGACGACCATGTCCCGGCCCAGGATGTCGCCGGCGGCGACGGCAGCCTGGTACTTGGCCATGTGGGTGTAGAGCGCCCGCCCGTTGAGGTCGCCCACCACGTACAGCCAGTCCGAGCCGGGCACCCGCATCCGGTCGTCGACCTCGATGAAACCGTCGAAGTCCAGGCCGAGCTCGCGGCTCAGCGGCGTGCGCCCGGCCGCGATCAGCACCTCGGCCCCGGTAACCGTGCTCCCGTCGCTGAGGGTGACCTCGACCTTGTCGCCGGAGCGCCGCACGGCCATGGCGGACTGCCCGGTGCGGATCTCGGCGCCCTGCTCGATCAGTGACTCGGTGACCTGCTCGCAGGCGAAGGACTCCTCGCGCGGCAGCAGCCGGCGCTGGCCCTCGACCAGGATGACGTGGGCGCCCAGGGACGTGTACGCCTGGCTCATCTCGGTGCCCACCACGCCACCGCCGATGATCACCAGGGACTCCGGGATCTGCTCGCCGGTGGTGGCGTCCCGGTTGGTCCACGGCCGGGCCTCGGCCAGCCCGTCGATCGGCGGGATCGACGCGATCGTGCCGCCGGCCAGGATGACCGCGCGGCGCGCCTCGAGGATCTCGTCGCCGACCGCGACCTTCCGGTCCCCGGCGAGCCGGCCCCACCCGCGCACCAGGGTGATGCCGCGCTCCTCGAGCCAGGGCAGCTGGCCGCTGTCGTCCAGGTGCCCGATGATCTCGTCGCGCCGGTCGAGCACCGCGCGCACGTCGAGCGACCCGGTCACCGCCCCGGTGACGCCCGGCGTGCGGCGGGCCTCGGTGAGCAGCTCGCCCGGGCGCAGCAGTGCCTTCGACGGCATGCAGGCGTAGTACGAGCACTCGCCGCCGACCTTCTCGGCCTCCACGATCGCCACGCTCAGGCCCGCCTCGGCCAGCCGGCCGGCGGCCACCTCGCCGCCGGGACCGGCGCCGATCACGACCACATCAAAAGTCTGCATGCCTTGCATGATCCGCCGTCGCCTGCGCGATCACCGGCCGGGGTGCCGTTTGCCCTCGTCAGGCCGCCGGGTGCCCGAGGATGCGGGGGAAGGCGACCGCGAAGAAGTCGTCGATCGGGGCGGCCGAGCCGGTGGCCTTGGCCATCAGGGCGGCGCCCTCCCAGGCGCCGCCGAGGAACCGGGCGGTCGCGCCCGCGTCGGTGCCGTCCGGCAGCTCGCCCTTGTCGGCGGCCCGGCGGAGCGCGACGACCAGCGCGTCCAGCCACTCGGTCAGCGACCCGGCGACTGCGTCGTCGACCTTCGAGCCGCTGTGCCCGACCTCGGCCGCGAAGTTGCCGAGCAGGCAACCCCGGGTGAAGTCGCTGCGGGCGAGGTCGTCACGCAGGTACCGGAAGTGCCGCCGGATCGCGTCGATCGGGTCGGCGGCCTCGTCCAGCAGGATCTCCACGCCGCGGGAGCGGGCGTAGTCCTGGATGACGATCACGCCGAGGTCGTCCTTGGAGGGAAAGTGGTTGTAGAACGACCCCTTCGGCGCACCGGCGCGGGCGGCGATGCCCGCGACGCCGGTGGCCGAGAAGCCCTTCTCGTGGAATTCCGCCGCGGCCGCGCTCAGCAGCGCGTCGCGAAGACTCCGTTGCGCCATGGCGCGACTGTACGTCGAAAACGACCGACCGTCTAAAGGACGGTCAGCTCGGTGGTGGCGATGGTGATCGGGGCCCAGCTCCGGTCCGCGACGCCGTCCGCCCCGCGCAGGTGCACCGAGCGCCGGCCGTAGAAGGTGAACCCGTCGACCGTCACCGGGTCGTGGACGTAGTGCGCGATGGGAGCGCCACCGGTCACGTCCGGGGCGTACTCCATCCGGCGCAGGAGGTAGTCCTCGCCGTAGAAGAACACCTGGTCCGGGTTGTGGTTCGGCAGGTACGCGGGGAACTCGACGGCCAGCCGCCGCCAGATCTCGCCGTTCTCGCGCCAGGGCTCGATCTCGGCGACCGTCACGCCCGGGTAGGTGAACAGGAACGGCTCGGTGAAGTACGCCCAGTTGGCGGTGCCCATGAACCAGGCCAGTTGCACGTCGTCCCACTTCACCGCGTCGTGGTACCGCGGGAAGCTGCCGGCCGGGTTCGCGCGCGACGCGATCTCGGTGCCGTCCGGTCCCAGGATCGTGACGCGGTCCGGCTCGAAGGTCGCCACACTGTCCTCGCCGGTGAACGGGGTCAACCGCAGCCGTTGCTGATGGGCGTACACGGTGAGGGTCTGTGGGCGGCGGATCTGCGGGAAGCCGCGCCAGTCCCAGAACGGCCCGTCGACCTCGAGCCGCGCGGTGATCGCGCCGACATCCGTCCAGCGGTCGAGTCCGCCGTGGGCCTCGAGCACCCTCTCCAGCAGCTTGTCCATGATCCATCTCCTCGCCTCAAAGTGACCGACCGTCTTAGACTAGCGAGGGCTCCTCCGTTTCCCGGTGTGACGTCTGCCGCGTGGACAGCCAGCAGCCGGCGAGCACGAGGGCGAAGCCGGCGAACGTGCTGATCGTGACGCTTTCGTTCAGCGCGAGGACGCCGAGGAGGACGGCCACGACCGGGTTCATGTACGTGACCAGGCCGGCCTTGTTCGAGCCGGCGAGCCCGATCAGGCCGTAGAAGGCGAGCAGGGCCACCGCCGTACACAGGAAACCCAGAGCGACCAGAGACGCCCAGGCCTGCGGCCCGGGGGTGGCGCGCGGCAGATCGAGCAGGGCGAACGGCGCGAGCACGAGGGCCGCGATCGTCGTCGTGCCGACGGTCAGCGCCTCCGGCGGAATGTCCGCGGCCCGGCGCTGCACCACGATGGTGGCGACCGCATAGCTGATCGCCGCGGCCAGCACCATCGCGGCGCCGAGCAGCCCCAGCCGGTCGCCGGACAGATCCAGCCCGACCAGCACGGCCACGCCCGCGAAGCCGGTGACCAGGCCCGCGACCCGGGCCGGGCCCAGCGGTTCGGCGCGGGCCAGCAGCAGCGCGATCACCACCGGCTCGACCGCGATCAGCAGGCCGGTCAGCGACGAGGAGATGTGGGTCTCGCCGTACGTGATGAGGGTGAACGGCCCGACGATGTGCACGAAGGCGAGCGCCGTCACCACCTTGCCCTTCCCGCGGAGCCCGCTCAGCGTGCCCCGCCACGCCGCCACCGGGAGCAGGACGAGCGCCGCGATCGCGCATCGGCCGGCCACCACCACGATCGGTGACAGGTCCTCGATCGCCACTTTGATCAAGAAATAGGGGATGCCCCAGAGCACCGAGACCAGCAGGAACAGGAGCCATGCGCGTCGATTCACAGGTTCAGCCTCGACGCGTACGGTAGTAAGTGGTAGTGGTGACCTGCTGAATCGGTCGTTAGGAAAAGTGATGATTGCGGTGCTCCGATGATCGACGTCCGCCGCCTCGCCGTCCTGCGGGAGGTGGCCCGTCTGGGCAGCTTCAACCAGGCGGCCGCGTCCCTGCGGCTCACCCCGTCCGCCGTCTCCCAGCAGATCAGCGCGCTGGAACGCAGCATCGGCACCGCGGTCGTGCGGCGCAGCACCCGGGGCGTCGAGCTCACCGCGGCCGGCGTCGTGCTGGTGTCGGCCGGCGACGCGATCAGCGCCGAGCTGTCCAACGCCGAGCGCGAGATCCAGCGCCTCTCCACGGCCCGCACCGAGACGCTCACCGTGGCGACCTTCACCAGCGGTGGCCAGCGGCTGCTGCCGGCCGCGCTCACCCGGTTCACCGGGTCGCACCCCGCGGTCGAGCTCACCGTGCTGGAGAACGAGCCGGAGGACAGCCTGCCGCTGGTCCGCAACGGTGCCGCCGACCTGGCCATCGCCTATCACTTCGACGGCCCTCCGCCGGTACGGCCGGGGGACCGCTCGGGGTTGACCTGGACCGCCCTTCTGGACGACCCCATGTGGATCGTCCTACCGGCCGGCCACCGGTTCGCCGACCGTGACGTGCTGACCATCGCCGAGCTGGCCGGCGAACGGTGGGTGCACGGCTGCCTGTCGATCATCGACCTGCTGTCCCACTACGCGGCGATGGCCGGCTTCGTCCCGCGGACCGCTTGCCGCGGCACCGACTACATCTTCGCCCAGTCCCTGGTGCGTGCCGGGGTGGGCATCAGCATGATCCCGCAGGTGGCGTTGACGGCCGACCAGGGCGGGCTGGCGATGGTGCCGCTCGCGCCGCCGTGCCCCTCGCGTTACATCGGGGTGGTCACCGCGCGGGGCCGCCATCGTCCCCTGGCGGACGCGCTGATGCGTGCCCTGCACGACACGGTGCAGGCTCTGCCCGCCTCGTCCGCCTAGATCTCCCACCATGCCGTCGCTTCTCCCGTACGGGACACCGCGCGACCCGCCGTCCGGAGGTCCACCTTCGGCCGCCCGCCGTCCCGACGCCCGGCTACAGTGCCTGCGGTGAAAGGGGAACATGGGCATGACTACGGACAGCGCTGAGACGGCCACCCCGGTGGGGGTGGCGGCCGAGCGGCTGGCGGTGTGTCTGGCGGTGCTGGCCGAGGTCGAGCAGCTGCCGGCCGAGCACCCGGACGCGATCGCGGTCCGGCGGGCCACGGCGGGGCTGTTCAAGACGGTCAAGTTGCAGCGGCGGCGGGAACGGCGGGAAGCGGTCCTGGCGGCCGACCGGGCGGTCACCGAGGCCACGGCCACCGGGGCGCCGGGCCGGATCGACGACGAGACGGCCGGCATTCCGCTGCGGACCAGCGTCAAGGGCGGTACGGCGGGAACGCTGCGCCAGGCCCGCGGGTGCTACGTCTGCAAGAAACGGTTCACCGTGGTGGACGCGTTCTATCACCAGCTCTGCCCGGACTGCGCCGAGACGAACCACGCCAAGCGGGACGCGCGGACCGACCTCACCGGCCGGCGCGCGCTGCTGACCGGCGGCCGGGCGAAGATCGGCATGTACATCGCGCTGCGGCTGCTGCGCGACGGCGCGGACCTGACCATCACGACCCGCTTCCCGCACGACGCGGTCCGCCGGTTCTCGGCGATGCCGGACAGCGGGGACTGGCTGCACCGCCTGCGCGTCGTCGGCATCGACCTGCGCGACCCGGCCCAGGTCGTCGCGCTCGCCGACTCCGTCGCCTCGCGCGGCCCTCTCGACATCCTGATCAACAATGCGGCTCAGACGGTGCGGCGATCTCCGGGTTCGTACGCCGCGATCGCCGCCGCCGAGCGCGAGGAACTCCCCGCCGGCCCCCTGCCGGAGCTGGAGTATTTCGGCACGGCGGGCGCCTCGCCGGCCGCGGTGCTGACCGCCGGCACCTCGGAGCTGACCCCGCAGCAGATCACCGAGATGGCGCTGACCGCCCGTTCGGTGACCATCGACGCCGGCGGCCTGGTGCCCGACACCGCGCCGACCAACAGCTGGAGCGACCGGGTGCACGAGGTCGACCCGCTGGAGCTGCTGGAGGTGCAGCTCTGCAACGTCACGGCGCCGTTCATCCTGGTGAGCCGCCTGCGCCCGGCGATGACCCGGTCCCGCTTCCCCCGGCGGTACGTGGTGAACGTGTCGGCCATGGAGGGCATCTTCAACCGCGGCTACAAGGGCGCCGGGCATCCGCACACGAACATGGCGAAGGCGTCGCTGAACATGCTGACCCGCACCAGCGCCGACGAGATGTTCACCGAGGGCATCCTGATGACCAGCGTCGACACCGGCTGGATCACCGACGAGCGGCCGCATCCGACGAAGATGCGCCTGGCCGGCGAGGGCTTCCACGCCCCGCTGGACCTGGTCGACGGCGCGGCCCGGGTGTACGACCCGATCGTGCGCGGCGAGCGGGGCGAGGATCTGTACGGCTGCTTCCTCAAGGACTACGCGCCGACACCCTGGTGAAAGCCGGACGAGCCACACTCCCGCGGGAGTGTGGCTCGTCCGTGCCGCCAGGTGTCAGCGCTTGTTCCACCGGTGCGGACCGTCGAAGTCGTCCGGGCCGTCGAAGTTGTCGTGGTCCCAGCTGACCTTCAGGATCCAGCGACGGTGCCAGCCGAAGCCGCGCGGGTCGCAGTCGTAGTCGTCCCACTTGTCGCGCCACTCGCCGCGCCGGCCGGCCCAGTCGCACTCGCGGTAGCTGCGGAAGACGCCGGCGATCCGGTCGTGGTCGCGGTCATGGCGAAGGTCGACGTTCTGCGTTCCGGTGGCGGCAGCGGCCGACGGAGTCGTCGCAGCCGAGGCGGGACCGACACCAATGGTGAGGCCGGTAACCAGGCCAAGGCCCGACATCGTCAGAATCCGGGTAATTCGGTTCATGTCACACCTTCTCTTGACAAACCGTTATGCCGTGGATCAGCAGATCACGGCCACCGAGTGTGACGGGCCGGTTTCCGGACGCATCCTCCGATCGTGGAAGAACAGACACGCCCTACTCTTCCGGCAGGGCCAGGTACGCCGGACGCAAAAGCTCGACAATCGGGCGCCCCGCATGCGACAGCGGCGGCGGGTCAAGCTGGTCGAGCAGCGCATCGGGCCGGGACGCAGACCCCGGCCGAGACCCGGGAGGCGCCACACCCCACCCCGACCCCCCTCCGGGCGCACCACCGCCGCCCACCCCAGCCGCCCTCACCTCATCGGCGTCCACGAATCCGCCGCCTTCGGCCCCGCCGGGTCGCGGCGCCCGCCCGGGCCCCGCCGCTCCCGCGGATACGGCCCTGGCAGCCGCCGCCCTCATGGACGCCGCCTCCGCAGACGCCGCCCCTTCAGCCGCCCCCGCAGACGCCGACGCGGGCTCAGCAGACGTCGCCTCTGCAGACGCCGTCGACCCCGCAACTGCCGCCGCAGACGCCGACCCCGCAGACGCCGGCCCCGCAGGCGTCGCTCCCACAGACACCGACCCGGCAGACACCGACCCGGCAGACGCGGGCCCCGCAGGCGTCGCTCCCGCAGACACCGACCCGGCAGACGCCGACCCAGCAGACGCTGACCCGGCAGACGCCGACCCGGCAGACGCCGGCCCCGCAGGCGTCGCCCTCGCAGACGCCGCCTCCGCAGGCGTCGCTCCCGCAGACGCCGGCCCCGCAGGTGTCGCGCCGGCGGGGGCGCCGCCGGGCGCGGCGCGGCGCCCTCGGGCGGTCTCACTTTCCAGCGTGATCCCCCAGAAATCCGAAATGTCGCCCAGGAGGGAGGAGTCGTGGGCGGCAGAAGCAGCGCTCGCGGGCGACCTGCCCGGAGTGTGCCGGGATCCGTTGGTGAAAGACCCGCCGGCAGACGCAGCGCCGCCCGAAGCAGCGCCGCCCGAAGCAGCGCCGCCCGAAGCAGCGCCGCCCGAAGCAGCGCCGCCCGAAGCAGCGCCGGCGGAAGCGGCGCCGGTGGAAAGCCCTCCCCGAGAAGACGCGCCGGCGTGAGGGCCTCCGGCGGGGGACGCTCCGGCCGGGGACGCGGCGGCGCGGCTCTGGGCTTCGACGGCTCGGGTGCTCCGGAGGTCGCGCAAGTGGGTCAGCAGCTCGTCGCGCGTGCGGCCCCGCCACGCGAAAACGCCGAACGGGTCCTCCTCGAAGCTCCTCACCAGCGCGTACGTCGTGGCCGCCAAGTGGATGCACGGCATCGGCCAGCGCTCGCACGTGCAGTCCATCGCGACCTCGTCCAGGGACAGCGGCACCAAGGTCAGCCCGGCCGCGCCGAACACCTCGGCGATGCCCGGCGGCATCCGGCCGGCCAGCAGCGAAGCCGTGTACCTCGCCTCGGCGGCCAGCGCGTCCTCGACCCGGGCCCAGTCGGCGGCGCCGAACGCCCGCACCGCGATGCGGGAGCGGAACGCCCGCGGATCGTCCGGGCCGCGGACCAGCGCCACCACCAGGCTGGACGAGATGGTCAGGCTGCGCACGTGGCCGGCCCGCTCGTCGCGCCGGCCGCGGGCGAACGTCGGGCCCATCCGCAGCGACTCGAACGTGCCGAGGAAGTCCAGGGCGAACGGGGACTCAGTCAACGATCGCCTCCGGGGCCAGGCTGAGCAGCTCGCGCAGCTCGGTGGTGGACAGGCCGGTCAGCCAGCCCTCGCCGTTGCCGACCACCCGCTCGGCCAGCGTGCCCTTGTCGGTGAGCAGCTGGTCGATCCGTTCCTCGAGCGTCCCGAGGCAGACCAGCGTGTGCACCCGCACGTCGCGCTGCTGCCCGATCCGGAACGCCCGGTCGGTGGCCTGCGCCTCGGTCGCCGGGTTCCACCAGCGGTCGAGGTGCACCACGTGGTTCGCCGCCGTCAGGTTGAGCCCGGTGCCGCCCGCCTTCAGCGACAACACGAAGATCCCCGGCCGTACGGCGGACTGGAACTCGGCCACGAGAGCGTCCCGCGCCGTACGGGAGACGCCGCCGTGCAGGAACCGGACCGGCGCGCCGAACCGCGCCGTCAGGTGCGGCGTGAGCATCCGCCCGAACGTGGCGAACTGGGTGAAGCACAGCACGCTCTCCCCGTCGGCCAGGGCGCTGTCCACGATCTCCTCGAGCCGCTCCAGCTTCCCCGACCGGCCGGGCAGCGGCGACCCGTCGCCCAGCAGCAGCGCCGGGTGCACGCAGACCTGTTTGAGCTTGGTCATCGCGGACAGCACGATGCCCTTGCGCCACTTGTCGTGACTCTCCCCCAGCCGCGTGGTCATCTCGTCCAGCACGGCGCGGTACAGCGAGCTCTGTTCCCCGGTGAGGCCGCACAGGTGCCGCACGTGCCGCTTGTCCGGCAGGTCGGAGATGACCGCCGGATCGGATTTCACCCGGCGCAACAGGAACGGTTTCGTCGCCTGCCGCAGGCGGGCGGCGGCGTCCTCGTCCTCGTAGCGCTCGATCGGCACCGCGAAACGCGCGCGGAACGTGTGCGCCGAGGCCAGCACGCCGGGGTTGAGGAAGTCGAGGATCGACCACAGCTCGGCCAGCCTGTTCTCCACCGGGGTGCCGGTCAGCGCGATCCGCGACCGGGCCGGGAAGCGCCGGACCGCCCGGGCCGCACCGCTCGCGCTGTTCTTGACGTGCTGCGCCTCGTCGAGCACCACCCGGTCCCAGGAGATCGCCGCCAGCGCGCCGGCGTCCCGCGTCGCCGTCGCGTACGTGGTCAGCACCACGTCGGCCTGCGCCAGCGACGCCGGGTCGGGCCGGTCGGCGCCGTGCAGCACCTCGACCCGCAGCGACGGCGCGAACCGGGCGGCCTCCCGCTGCCAGTTCCCCAGCACCGACAGCGGGCAGAGCAGCAGCGCCGGCCCCGACCGGCGATGCAGCAGCAGCGCCAGCAGCTGGACCGTCTTGCCCAGCCCCATGTCGTCGGCCAGGCAGGCGCCGAGCCCGAGACCGTCCATGAAGGCCAGCCAGGAGAAACCCCTTCTCTGGTACGGCCGGAGGGTCCCGGTCAACCCGGGCGGCGGCTCGAGCAGCTCGAGCCGCTGATCGGCCTCCCCGGCGAGCAGGTCGGCCAGCCAGCCCTCGCCCCCGGTCGCGGTCACCGGCAGCGGCAGGTCCTCGGGCGGCAGCAGCCGGATCGTGCGCAGCGCGTCGCCCGCGGTCATCGAGCCGCCGCCGCGCGCCAGGAACCGCAGGCCCGCGTCGAGCCGCTCGGCGTCCAGCCACACCCACTTCCCGCGCATCCGGACCAGCGGCACCTTCGCCTTGGCCAGGTCGGCCAGCTCGGCCGGGGTAAGGGTGCGGCCGCCCAGCGCCAGCCCCCAGTCGTAGTCGACGAGGTGCGCCAGATCGGCGGCCCGGTCGCGCAGCACAGGGGTGATCGGGTCGCGGGTGCGCACATTCAGCGCGAGGCCGAGGCCGGGCCGGTCGCGCCACCACTTCGGCAGCAGCACCCCGTACCCGGCTTCCTCGAGCACGCCCGCCTGGGACAGGAAGCGGTGCGCCTCCTCGGTGTCGAGCACCATGTCGACCGGCCGGGGCACGCGCAGCGCCGCGTCCAGATCGGGGTAGAGCCGCGACGCCCGGCCCAGCCCGCCGAGCAGGCGCTCCTGCGGATGGCTGGTCCAGCGGCGCAGCGGGGCGTAGTCGTCGCGCCAGATGTCCGCGGCGGTGACCAGCGCGCTCGGCTCGTCGACCGCCTGGAGCAGGAACTCGAGCAGCCAGGCGTCGCGCGGCGGCTCGGCGGGGGCGGGCGAAGACGTCGCGTCGGGCGGGTCGGCGTCGATCTCGGCGAGGTGGCTGAGCCGGAAACAGAGCCGCACGGCCGCGCCCGAGGACGCGTCGGCATACCAGGCGTCCAGCCGGTCGGCCAGCTCGTCGGCCAGGGCCGGCGCGGCGGTGAAGGCCGGGTCGCCGGTGAGCGCGGCCAGCCAGCCGTCGCCGATCTCGATCCCGGCCTCGGCCAGCCGGGTGCGGACCAGCCCGTCCACGAGCCGGTCGAGCGCGACGGCGACCACGTCCTCGGCGGGCAGCCCGGCGATGTCGCGGCTCGCCCGGCAGGCGGGCGGCATGCGGCGGACCAGGTCGGTGCGGGCCACCGCGTCGAACCCGGTGATCACCGGCCGCCACACCGCGACCGGCCCGCCGGGGTGGACCGCGGGCAGCACCCGGCCGCGCCGGACCAGGTCGGCGGCGAACGCGCACAGCTGCGCCATCCACCGGACCGTGGTGCCCGCACGGCCGTCGAACTCGTCGGTGAGGTCGTCGTCGACGAACGGCACGCTGACCGAGGGCACCGGCCAGGCCTTGAGCCGGGGCGTCCCGCGCCGGGGCCGCAGCCCGAGATGCGGGGACGGGATCGGCCCCGCGCCGGTCGACGGCAGCAGCAGGTGCGCCTGCCCGCTCGCGTCCCCCGCGGGCAGCTCGGCGACGGGCAGGGCGAACGGATGCGAGCCGCGCGCCGCGGCCGGGACGACGTCGGTCTCGCCCCACAGGTGCAGCGACCCCCGGCGGCCGACGAACCCGTGCAGCACCCGGACCGACGCCCGTTCCAGCGACGTCATCGCAGCTCCCACACGATCTCGGGCGGCCGCACCCGGGCACACACCGGATCGCCGTCCGCGTCGGTGAGCCCGAGGGTCGCCACCAGGACGCCCTGTCCGTCGTGCGCCGCGCGCAGCATCGCGGTCGGGATGTCGCCGAACATCAGCTTGGCCCGCCGGAACATCGCGAACGCCTCCCCGTCCACACTGCCCCAGCTCAGATAGAGGAAGCGAGCCCCGGGCCGGCCGTGGACCCAGGGGCCGCCCACGTCGAGCAGGCCGTCGACCTCGCGGCTGGTGACCTCGAAGGCCCACACCGCGCGCTCGGCCGACGCCGGCACCCGCTCGACGACCTCACTCCTGCGCTGCACGCCGACGTGCACGTTCCCCAGGCGCAAGGCGTCGCCCGGGGCGCCCGCACGACGCCCGGGCAGGTCATGCCCCTCGATCCGGATCCGCACCCCGAAACCATATGCCGGGGGTCCGACAAAACCTCAGGCGTGGTCGCGCACCCAGGCGTCCATCAGGCCGCCGAAGTGGCCGAGGAACTTCTCGTGCTCGTGCACCGGGTACATCGCCCGGACGGTCTCGCGCAGCAGCGAGCGGAACTCCTCCGAGCTGACCCAGTCGTAGACCATCTCGTCGACGTGCGAGAGGTAGCGCCCGCGGAAGTCCTCGTACCGCTCGACCTCGAAGTAGTCGTCGGCCAGGCGGCGGTACTCGGACAGCTTCTCCTCGTACGAGAGCGACGGATCATCAGAAATGCGGAAATAGCTGGAGGTGTCCGTGTCGAGCCTCGGCTTGCGTCCGGTCACCACGCAGAACACCGTCCAGCGCACCAGGGCGGCCATCGCCCACGGGAAGTAGTAGTGCAAAGACGTGACCGCCACGTCCGGGCAGGCGTTCGCGTAGTCGATCGGATGCACGTCGGTGCCGCGCACCAGCGACTCGCACGAGTTGAACTCCCAGCGGAAGAACGCGTTGACCAGCCGCGAGATGGTCACCACCTCGTTGCCCGTCGCGGCGGACAGGAAGTTGTGGTCGACCTCGTAGCGCGCGTGCATCGGCTGCTCCGGCCGGAACTTCATCACCATCGTCTCGGGCCCGATGGTCAGCGAGCGGGCGAACACGTCGTACCCCTCGACCGCCGCCTGCAGGTGCATCAGCCGCTCCCCCGAGGCGTCGTACGCCGCGTGCAGCTCATCGGCGTCGCGGATCTTCGACACGCCGACCCAGGCGCCGCCGTCGTACGGCTTCATGAACATCGGATAGCCCACCTGGGCCGCCGTGGCGTCCAGGTCGAAGGCCTGGTTGTACCGGGCGGCGGTGTAGGCGTACCGGGAGTTGTCCAGGGGGTTCTTGTACGGGACGAGGACCGTCTCCGGCACCTTCAGCCCGAGCCGCATCATCGCGCAGTAGGCCGCGTGCTTCTCCATCGACTGGAACGTGAACGGGCTGTTCAACAGGTACACGTCGTCCATCAGCGCGATCTTCTTGAGCCACTCGCGCGGGTGGTAGTACCAGTACGCGAGCCGGTCGATCACCAGCTCGTGCCGGGGCTTGTCGCGCAGGTTGAACGGCTCGATGGTGACGCGCACCGAGGAGACCCGGTGCGACTTGCCGTCCGGGCCGTTGATCACACCCAGCCGGCGCAGCAGGGCCTCGTACGCCCGTGGCCAGTCGTCCTCGGTGCCCAGCAACAGTCCGATGGTGTGTTCGACGTCAGCCACAGCGCCTCCCCAAGAAGATCACGGCCACACTCTCTGCACCAACGACGTCAGATGCGGGTCCAGGGCGTCCCGCCAGCCGATCCAGGTGTGCGCGTCGCGGTTCTCGGCGAGCGTCACCGGATACCCCTGCTCGCGCAGCGCGGCCGCCATGGCCCGGTTGTTCGCGAGGTTCTCCTCGACCGCCCCGCAGGTCATCACGGTCGGCACCGGCGTGCCGCCCGCCGAGCGCACCACCCGCCCGACGAACCGCACGATCCGCTGATACCGCGCGAACCCCGACTCGTGCGCGTCGAACCGCGGCTGGAAGAAGCTGCCCGACTGCAGGAACAGCCCGCCGAACACGGCCGGGTGCCGTCGCTGCGCGTGCAGCATCGCCAGGGCACCCAGGCTGGCCCCGATCCCGATCACCGGCCGATCGCTGCCCAGCTCACCGCGGATCTTCGGCACGACCTCCGAGGCCAGACCCTTCGCGTACGCCGTGGAGGCCGCGTACCACTCGAAGCGTTGGGCGGCCGGCAGCAGCACGACGTGGAACGGCTGCACCCGGCCCGCCGCCATGGACGCCGCCGCGTACAACCCGAGCGACGCGTACCGCTCGTAGTCCGGCCCGTCGTGCGCCACCAGGATCCGATCGGTGGGCGTGGCCGGCGACCAGATTCGCACGTCGGCCTCGCTGCGGACGGCCGGCATCGGCACGGTCAGCGACGTCCACTCGCCACCGGCCGGCGGAAGGTGCAGCCAGTCCGGTTCGCGGTAGTCCGGGCACCACACCACCGAGGACTCACCGAAGCCGCCCGGCGCCCGCCGCGGATTGCCCTGGTCGCAGATGGTCTCGACGCGCCCGTCCCGCCGGGTCAGCTCCAGCTTGTACTCGATGCGGGCCGCCGGCGGCCGCGCCACCCGCAGCTCCCAGCGCCCCTCGGCGGCGTCGAACGTGAACGCCGGGCTCCCCAGGAACGCGCACACCAGCCGTACGGAAGCAAGCTTTTGATCGTGGTCGGGGAGCCGGAAGCAGACCGCGGACCCCTCGCACCAGGCACCCGCCACCCGCTCCATGTCCGCACCCTAACCGCCCGCGGCGCCGCCCGCCGGGCAGAGACGAGAACGCATGCCTCAGGACGTGTAGGTCTGGTTCGGTGAGGGCGTGGGCGGCAGGCCGAACATGTCGGTCAGGCCGGTCACCCGCAGCTGGCTGTGCACGAACTCGCTCGGGTTGCGCAGGACGAACCGCGTGCCGGTCTCGCGCGCCGCGTTGTAGCCGGTCACCAGGGTCCCGATGCCCTGCGAATCCATGAAGGTCACATAGGTCAGGTCGACGATCAGAGTGACCGGGCGCTGGCGCTGCACCGTGCCCAGCAGCGTCTCGCGCAGGGCGTCCACCGTCGCGGCGTCGAGCACTCCCCGGACGTCGATGACGATCGCTCCGTCGGCCTGACGCCGGGTGGTCATCACCGCCTCGCCCATGCCCGCCCTCCGATTCGCCCGCTCGGCCCACCGTACAACGCCGATCCGCCCACTCGCAGGCTGCCGCACGTTTCCGGTGACACACCGGACACCCGGTCCGCACCGAACACTGCCCAATCTCGCCCCACGAGTTGCGTGAACCGCCGGGACCTGGACATCTTGACATCGGTGGCTGCCAATCGAGAGGAGGGTGGTCGGACCATGACCACGACATCGGGGCGTCCGGGCATCTTCGCGGTGCGTGACGTCCGGTCACTCATCACCGAGACCGCCGAGGAGGGTCACGGCCTCAAGAAGGCGGTCGGGGCCACTCAGCTGACCGCCATGGGCGTCGGCGCGATCATCGGTACCGGCATCTTCGTGGTGATCGGCAAGGGCGCCGGCATCGCCGGGCCGGCCGTCATCCTCTCGTTCGTGCTCGCCGCCGTGGCCTGCACGTTCTCCGCGTTGTCCTACGCCGAGCTGGCCTCGTCCATCCCCGTCTCCGGCAGCGCGTACACCTACACCTACGCGACGATGGGCGAGATCGTCGCCTGGATCATCGGCTGGGACCTCATCCTCGAGTACGGCGTGTCCGTGGCCGGCATCGCGGTCGGCTGGGGTGGCAACCTCAACGCGTTCCTGGACGCCGCGTTCGGCTTCGCCCTGCCGGACGCGATCGCCAAGTCGCCGTCGGAGGGTGGCGTCTTCAACCTGCCGGCCGTCTTCGTCGTCCTGGCGATCGCCCTGCTGCTGGTCCGCGGCGTGACCGAGAGCGCCCGGGTCAACCTGATCATGGTGGGGATCAAGCTGGTCGTGCTGATGTTCTTCATCGTGGTGGCGTTCGCGAACTTCGGCACCGGCAACTTCCAGCCGTTCGCCCCGGCCGGCGCCGACGGGGTGACCGCGGCCGCGGCCATCATCTTCTTCGCCTTCATCGGCTTCGACGCGGTCTCCACCGGCAGCGAGGAGGCTCGCCGGCCGGAGCGGGACCTGCCGCTGGCGATCATCGGCTCGCTGGGCATCTGCACGCTGTTCTACGTGCTGACCGCGGTCGGCGCGCTCGGCGTCGCCTCCCCCGACCAGATGAAGGGCAGCGACGCCCCGCTGGCCACCGCGCTGGACGAGGGCGCCGGGATCAGCTGGGCAGCCGCGATCCTCGCGCTCGGCGCGGTCGTCGCGATCACCAGCGTGGTGCTGGTCATCTTCTACGGCCAGACCCGCATCTTCTTCGCGATGTGCCGCGACGGCCTGATGCCGCAGCGGCTGGCCCAGGTCAACCAGCGGTACGGGACGCCGGCGAAGCTCACTCTCGGGCTGGGGGTGCTGATCGCGATCCTGGCCGCGCTGGTGCCGCTGGGCACCATCGTGGAGCTGGTCAACATCGGCACGCTGTTCGCCTTCGTGCTGGTCAACATCGGTGTGATCGTGCTCCGGCGGACCCGGCCGGACATGCCGCGCCCGTACCGGGTGCCGTGGTCGCCGGTGCTGCCGGCCATCGGGATCGCGTTCGCCGTCTACCTGATGAGCGACCTGCCCTGGGAGACCTGGGTGCGGTTCGCGGCCTGGCTGGTCATCGGCATCCTGATCTACGCGCTGTACGGCTACCGCAACTCCCGGCTGCGCACCGATCCGCAGGTCACGCCGGGCTGGGCCCGCGACCACGAGCAGGGAACCGCCGAGGAGGGTCCGCGATGACCGGGCCGGTGCTGGTGGGGGTGCCGGGTGAGGGTGCCCTGGCGCTGGGCCGCTGGCTCGCCGAGAAGCTGCGCGCGCCGCTGATGGTGGCCGTGGTGCATCCGGCGCCGGCCGCCCTGGGCTCCGGCCGGGTGGACGCCGAATGGGTGGCCGACCGGCATCGCGCGGCGCAGCGGGTCCTCGACGAGGCCCGGGCCGCGCTGGCCGGCGCCGCCTGCGAGGTCGAGATGCGCACGGTCGCGTCGTCGTCCGCCGCGCACGGCCTGCACGACCTGGCCGAGGAGGTGAAGGCCGCGCTGGTCGTGGTCGGCTCGGGCAAGGACGCGCCCCACCAACGGCTGTTCGCCGGCAGCACCGCCGAGCGGCTGCTGGCCGGCAGCGTCTGCCCGGTCGCGGTGGCCCCGGCGCAGCTGCCCGACGATCCGGGCGGGCAGGCGCGCATCGGGGTGGCGTACGTGGACACGCCGGACGGCCGGGCGGCGCTGGCCGAGGCGGCGGTGCTGGCGCGGCAGTCCGGCGCGCCGATCCGTCTCTACACCGTGGTGGTCGCCGGCGACCCGATCCTGCCGTTCACCGGCGGGCAGGACGCCGAGCGGGCGTTCGTCGGCACCGCCCGCGAGACGTACGAGCAGGCGCTGGTCAAGGCCGCCGCCTCGGTGCCGGACGTGGAGGTGGACTGGCGGATCCCGGACGGCGACGTGGTGGAGACGCTCGCCGAGCTGGCGGAGGTGGACGTGCTGTACTGCGGCTCGCGCGGCTACGGGCCGGCCCGCCGGGTGCTGCTCGGCGGCGTCTCCAGCAGGTTGATGAGGCGAGCCCGCCGGCCGGTCGTGGTGGTGCCGCGCAGCGGTTAGTCGGCGCGGTGCCGGCCGGGGCGCGGCACCGCCACCGAGGTGGGCTGATCCGCCCAGCTCGGCGGCGCCGAGACCGGCGGGGGCGGCGAGAGCATCGGCACGTAGACGCGCGCGTCCACCGCCTCGGCCAGCAGCAGCGCCGCGACCAGGGCGGTGGGCCGCCGCCGCGGGTCGCGGTCCAGGCAGCTGCGGCACAGATCGAGCACCTCGGGGGCCACCCCGTCGATCGGGGGCAGCGGGTCCGGGTCGACGTAACGCTCCTTGTGGACCAGCTCGGTGGGTGTCTCCGCGCGCCACGGCAGCCGGCCGGACAGGCACTGGTAGAGCAGCGTGCCCAGGCCGAACATGTCGGTCGCCGGGGAGGCCGGGCAGCCGTCGAACCGTTCCGGCGCCACGTACGCCGGGGTGCCCATCACCGGGCCGTCCGGGTCGAAGTCCATCGTGCCGACCGCGGCCGCGATGCCGAAGTCCAGCACCTTCGCGCCGGCCGGGGTGAGCATGATGTTGCCCGGCTTGACGTCGCGGTGCACCACGTGCTCGGCGTGCGCGGCCGCCAGCGCCGCGGCCACCTCGGCGCAGATCCGGGCGGCGATCCGCCAGTCGAGCGGCCCACCGGCCAGGTGCGCGCTCAGCGTCTGACCGTCGACCAGCTCCATCACGATGTACGGGACGTCCCGGCCCGTTGCCGGGGAGGTGCCGAAGTCGTGCACGCCGGCCACGTTCGGGTGGGCCAGACGTGCCGCCGAGCGGGCCTCGGTGCGGATCAGCTCCACTCCGGCCTCGCCCAGCGTGCCCTCGACAGCCGGTGCCATGATCTTGACGGCCACTGCCCGGTCCAGCACCCGGTCGTGGCCGTGCCACACCTCCGACATGCCGCCGACACCGATCCGCCGCACGAGCTGATAGCGCCCGGCCAGCGTCCGCATCGCACGAACCTCCCACGTGATCTCGGCGGTTCCGGTACCCGGCGTTCCCGGGGCACAAACGCTGTAAGGTCCGCGGCGTGACCCGATACGGCCCCATGTACGGACCCGATTTCACCTTCCTGGGGGTACCCGCGTGCGATTGGGAGGACCCGTCGACGTACGCGGACGCCGACGTGGTGATCGTCGGCGCCCCGTTCGACGGCGGCACCTCGCATCGGCCCGGCGCGCGGTTCGGACCCCAGGTCATCCGGGGTACGGACTATCTGCCGCACGACGCGTCCCGGCCGCACCTGGCGATGCGGGTGGACGCGCTCTCCGGTGATCTGACCGTCAAGGACGCCGGCGACCTGGAGGTGTTCAGCGGCGAGATCCAGCGCAGCGTCACCTCGATCGAGGACGCCGTGGCCTTCCTCACCGGCAACGGCGCCGTCCCGCTGATCCTCGGCGGCGACCACACGGTGACCTGGCCGGACGTCACCGGCGTGGCCCGCCATCACGGCTTCGGCAACGTGTCGGTCATCCACTTCGACGCGCACGCCGACACCGGCGACATCGAGTTCGGATCGCTGTACGGCCACGGGCAGCCGATGCGGCGGCTCATCGAGTCCGGCGCGGTCCGCGGCGACCGGTTCCTCCAGCTCGGCCTGCGCGGCTACTGGCCCGGCCCGGAGGTGCTGGACTGGATGGCCGACCAGGACATGAAGTCGTTCCACATGAGCGAGATCGTCGAGCACGGGCTGGACACGGTCCTGGACCGCGCGTTCGAGATCGCCCTGGACGGCTGCGACGGCGTCTTCCTCTCGGTCGACATCGACGTCTGCGACCCGGGGCACGCGCCCGGCACCGGCACCCCCGAGCCGGGCGGCCTCACCGCCCGGCAGCTGCTCGACGCGGTCTCCCGGATCTGTCACGAGCTGCCGGTGGTCGGGATGGACATCGTCGAGGTGTCGCCGCCGTTCGACCACGCCGAGATCACCGCGATGCTCGGCAACCGGGTGGTGCTGGAGGCACTGTCCGGGATGGCCCGGCGGCGCAAGGACGCGGGCGGCCCGCGGTGGGAACGGTCCACGCCGCTGCTCGAGGGACGCGGCACCACGCCATGATCGCCGAACGGCTCGCCGAGCTCGTCGCCATCCGGTCCACCGCGGACCGGCCGGACGAGCTGGACCGTGCTCTGTCCTTCGTGCTCGACCAGGTGGGGCCGGGTTTTGCGGTACGGCGTTTCTCCTCCCGCGGCAAGCCGAGCGCGCTCGTGCAGGCCGGCACCGGGCCGCTGCGGGTCATCCTCAACGCGCACCTCGACGTGGTGCCGGGATCGGACGAGCAGTTCACCGCGCGGCGCGACGGCGACCGCCTCTACGGCCGCGGCACCCAGGACATGAAGGCGGCGGCCCTGGTCATGGCCGAGGTGTTCCGGTCGACGGCGACCTCCCTCCCGTACGCCGTGGGCCTGCAACTGGTGACCGACGAGGAGGTCGGCGGGCTGGACGGCACCGCCCACCAGATCGCCGAGGGCGTGCGGGCGGGTTTCGTGGTGATCGGCGAGCACAGTGGCCTGCGGGTGACGGCCGAGTCGAAGGGCATCCTGCAGGCGCGGCTGGAGGCGACCGGCAGCGCGGCCCACGCCGCGTACCCCTGGCTCGGCGAGAACGCGCTGCTGGCGCTGACCGCGGGCCTGGACCGGCTGCTGGCCCGGTATCCGGTGCCGGCCGCCGAGGCGTGGACCACCACGGTCAACGTGGCCCGGATCGAGACGCCGAACACCGCGTACAACCAGATCCCGGCGTCGGCCATCGCCCTGGTCGACATCCGCTATCCGGCGGACGACGAGGACCTCGCCGGCCGCACGCCCGAGCAGGTCGCCGGCTACCTCGGCGCGGTGACCGGGCTGACCGTCCGGGTCGAGGCGCTGGGACCGCCGCACCGGGCCGACCCGGACGGCCCGGACCTGACCCGGTTGCGCGCGGCGCTGCGGTCGGTGGGCGGACCGGCCACCTTCGTGCGCAAGCACGGCGCCGCGGACAGCCGGCACTACCACGCCGTGGGCATCGACACGGTCATCTGCGGTCCCACCGGTGACGGCCAGCACGGTCCCCGGGAGTACGTCGATCTGACGAGCCTCGTCCCGTACGGGAAAGCCTTGTCGGTATTTCTGCGCTCCCTCGAGCCCCGGTAGGGAAGAAAAATGGCGGAGCCGGTCCTTGTGGGACCGGCTCCGCCACTGACAGTGCGGCCGTTTACCGCGCACACCTGGCGTCGCCGGAGAAGTTAATGCACGTCGGCGGCGTCGGCGAGGAGGACCCCGAAGATCGTGACAACGCTCTCACGGCTGCGCACGCAGCGAAGTGACGCCGTCACGCCGGCTCGGTGCGCAGGTCGTGGGCGCCGTCGGCGCGGGTGGCCTCGTAGTAGATGCGCCGGCCGCCGCCCGGCAACGTGATCAGGCTCAGGTAGCGCAGGCCGTTCGGGGCGTGCGGGCTGCCCAGCGGCTCGCCGTCGTCGGCGGTCAGCTCGCCGAAGCTGCCGTCGGGCAGGCGGGCGCCGCGGGCCACGCCGGTGCGCTCCTCCCAGTTCTCCCCCGCGGTCGCCCGGCCGTCGTAGGCCACGGTGATCTCGTCGCCGTCGACCTGCACCGAGGTGACCCGCACGCCGCGCGCGTCCCACTCCCCCGGCCGCGGGGCCAGCGCCATGCCGCGCCAGGTCCACCGCACACCGTCCGCGCTGGTGGCGTACTCGGTGGTCATCCGGTCGGCGTCGTCCCAGCTCTCCAGCGGGTGCACCGACGCCCACAGGTGCCAGCCGTGCTCGTCGTGGTGCACCACCGGGTCCTTGACGCCGACGGTCTCGTCCCCGGCCAGCACCGTCACCGGGACCGCCCCGGCCAGCTCCTGCGGGGTGTCCGCCTCGAGCAGCTCGACCCGCCAGTGCTTGGTGCCGGGGGTGGCCGCGCTGACGTAGAGCCGCCAGCGGCCCTCGGGCGTACGGACCAGGGCCGGCCGTTCCAGCGACTCGGCGCCGAAGTGGTCCTTGGAGACCTCGGCGACCGGGGTGAAGCTGATGCCGTCGGTGGAGCGGGCGACCACGTTGGCGATGCCGCGGCCCTCGCCGATCGGCAGTCGCAGCCGGTACGCGAGGTAGACGTAACCGTCGGCGACGATCGAGCTGGGCGCGCCCGACCAGGCACCCGGCTCGTCGCCGGGCGGGTCGACCACCACGGTGGAGTCTTCCCAGCGAGGCAGCGGCAGGGTGGAGATTCCGGTGGTCAAGGCGGCTCCTAGCGGGTCGGCGGTGGCAGCGGCGAAGATTGCCCGGTCAAGTTTGCATCATCTATCGGCGTTGTGGGTTATCCGCCCCCGGTCAGCCCGCCCGGGCGTGCCGGTCGACCGCCAGCCAGTCGTCGTAGCGCTCGCCGGTCACCTCCTGCAGCAGCGCGATGTCGTCGGCGAACAGCGGGAGCAGCGCGGCCCGTTCCCGCGGCGTGGTGACCGGCCGGGCGCCGCGTCTGCGGTGCAGCAGGGTGAGCAGCGGACCGCGGGCCGCGCGGCGCAGCGGCACCGGGAACCGGTGACCGAAGCTCCCACCGGTGCGCAGCAGGGCGCGCAACACCCGGTTGACCCGGTTGTCCTCGACCACGTGCCGGTTGACGTTCTCCTTCGGGATCGAGCCGATCACCCCGGTGTCGACGCCGAGGAACGCGCAGACCCGGTCCAGCGTCGCGGCCGGCGCGTCGGTGAGCTCCCGGTACCGCAGCAGCAGCACCTGCTCGCGGGGGAAGTGCCGGTACAGGTGCTGGACCTGCTCGCCGTACCGGCCCAGCGAGACGTAGTGCCAGAAGCCGGCCCAGCCGGCCGCCTTGCGGTCCGGCTCGGCCCGGCACGCGGCCAGGAAGTCGGCCTCCGGTTCCAGGCCGGCGTTCCACAGATGCGTCCAGTTCGAGTGGGCACGGTCGACCGGGTCGCGCAGCAGCAGGATCAGCCGCGCCGACGGGACCAGCGCCTTGATGCGCTCGTGGGAGCCCCGCTCGTACAGGTAGAACGGGGTCGCCTCACCCAGCCGCGCGCCGGGCGGGGCGGGGTCGAACAGCGCCTCGTAGTCCTCCTGGCGCCAGACGTGCTCCTGGTAGGTCTGCACGTCGCCGGGGCCGCCGGCGGCCGGCGGGCGGCCCGCGGTGAGGAAGAACTTCGGTTCCTTCACCGCGGGCAGGAACAGCTGCGGGTGCCGCACCAGTGCGGCGTGCAGGGCGGTGGTGCCGGCCTTGGGGACGCCGGCGATCAGGAAGTCGGGAAGCGGCATGATCCCTCCATCGCATGGTCCCTCCATCGCGAAGTGAGACCTAGCCTACAGATTTAGTAGGTTTTGGCGACCCACGCTCACCTGGTGGACAGCAGCCGGCGCCACCAGGCCGCACGGCGGAACCGCGCGCACTCGCAGCTGGCGCACTCGGTTCCCGGCCGGTAGTGCTGGTGGGCACCGTGCGGGTGCCCGCAGACACAGAGCGCTTCCTCGTTCTTCATCGCTTCACCAACGGTAGGGCCGCACGAAAGCTACGGCTGCGGGCTGATCTCGTCACGGTACTGAGCCGCCGGACGAACGCAAACAGCAACCCACCGGCAACCGCTACTTCACGGTGAGTGACTACGAGTCCCTTGTGAGATAACTCACGGTGGATTGTCCGGGACCGGCGACTTGCCCCTTTGCGGCCGATCCGGCGGCAACCCGGCTCGCTCCTCACTGGCGCGGCCGTTGTCCCGTCCCCGGCCTCACCGTCCGTATTCGTGAGGCGACGAGCCATCGGTGGGACATCCGAGGTTTTGCCTGGTGGCAACCGGTGGATCCGTGATCACCGCCCGGACTGAACGGCCCGACCCTTCGGTCAGTTTTACGGTGCGTAATGAACGGCTACGTTGATCGGCAAGAGCCGAACGCTGGACGGTTCTTCCGGTGCGACCTGCCGGACCTGCCAGAAAGGATCCGACATGGAGTTCTCGACGCCTGCCGGCAACACAAACGGTAATGGCCGTCCGTCACCATCCGTGAGTGTTGTCATCCCGACCCTCAACGAGGAGCGGAACCTTCCGCACGTCTTCGCGAAGCTGCCCGCCGAGATCGACGAGATCGTGCTGGTCGATGGCGGCTCGGTCGATCGCACCGTTGAGGTCGCCCGCGAGCTCCGGCCGGACGTGACGGTGGTGCAGCAGACCCGCACCGGCAAGGGCAACGCCCTGGCCTGCGGCTTTCTCGCCTGCACCGGCGACATCATCGTGATGATCGACGCGGACGGTTCGACCGACCCGGCCGAGATCCCGCTCTTCGTCGAGAAGCTCATCGCCGGCGACGACTTCGTGAAGGGCTCGCGGTTCTCCCACGGCGGGCACAGCCACGACATCACCGCGCTGCGCAAGCTGGGCAACGACGGCCTCAACATGGTGGTCAACGTCCTGTTCGGGACCCGCTTCACCGACCTCTGCTACGGCTACAACGCCTTCTGGCGCCGGGTCGTGCCGGTCCTGGACCTGCCCGACACCCGGCTCCCCCGCCGGGCCGACGGCACCAAGCACTGGGGCGACGGCTTCGAGATCGAAACCATGATCAACATCCGGGCCGCGGTGGACGGGATGAAGGTCGGCGAGGTCGGCAGCGTCGAGCACCGCCGCATCCACGGCGTCACCAACCTCAACACGTTCCGGGACGGCTTCCGGGTCCTGCGCACGATCTTCAACGAGTACGGGCGGATGCGCCGGATGCGCCGTCGCCCCGCGGGCGCGGTCGTGCGTCCCGTCCGCCCGTTCGGGATGCCCGCCGTCGCCGAGCTGCCGACCGGCCATGTCAACCGCGAGGACATCGGCTCGCGCCGCACCGACGACCTCAAGCCCTTGCGCACCAAGACCGTCAAGGACTGACCAAGGAGAGCAGCTCCCGTGCATTCCACCACCCCCTGCCCCGCTGTCACGATCGTCATCCCGACCCACTCCGAACAACGCTGGAACTCCCTGGTCCGGACCGTTGCCACGGCGCGGGCGCAGACCCACATGCCGGCCGAGATCGTCGTGGTCGTCGACCACAACACCGCGTTCTTCCGCCGCATCCGCCGGGACCTTCCCGGCGTCACCGTGCTGGAGAACGCGTACGGCCGGGGCGTCTCCGGCAACCGCAACACCGGCGCCTTCCACGCCCGGACGTCGATCGTCGCGTTCCTCGACGACGACATCTCGGCCGACCCGAACTGGCTGGCCCGGCTGATCGTGCCGTTCGCCGACCCGGACGTGGTGGGCACCGGCGGCTGGATCGAACCGGACTGGGAGTTCCACCGGCCGCGCTGGATGCCGGACGAGTTCCTGTGGGCGGTCGGTGGCTCGTACGCCGGCATGCCGACGGTCACCTCGCCGATCCGCAACGTCTGGTCGGCGAGCATGGTGGTGCGCCGCGAGGTGTTCACCGCGGTCGGCGGCTTCCGCGTCGGCTTCGGCAAGCTCGGCGGCGTCAACCGGCCCGAGGACACCGAGCTGTGCATCCGGATGAGCGCGCTGAACGGCGGTCACTGGATGTACGTGCCGGACGCGGTGATCCGCCACCAGGTGCCGGCCCGCCGCTCGACGTTCGGCTTCTTCGTACGGCGTTGCTACGCCGAGGGACGCGGCAAGGTCCAGATGGCCGGGCTGCACGACGGCGAGGCGCTGGGCGCCGAGCGGGACTACCTGTGGTCGCTGCCCAAGGCGATGGTCCGCAACCTCGGCGCCGGCCGGCTGGCACAGGCCGGCGGGGTGGTCGCCGGCGTCGTCGCGGCCGGCTGGGGTGGCGTGGTGGAGACGGTCGCCGCCCGCCGCACCGGACGTCACGAGCTGGAGCCGGTCCGATGAGCGCCGTCTCGTTGCGACACTCCGGGGTGCTTCCCGCGGTGGTGCTCGACGTCGAGCTGTCCGAGCCGCTGCCCGCGGTGGCGGCCACCCATGCCGACGGCCGGCGCGTCGAGCAGGCCTGGATCCTGGTCCGGCTGTTCGGCGAGCCGCTCGGCTCGGTGCTGGCCGACGTGCCGGCCCGGGGCCTGTCGCCCGACGCGCTGGGCGCCGCGATCGACGCGGAGCTCGGCGCGGTGCTGCGGCCCCGCGTCGGCGGCCCGGTCCCGGTCGGCGGCGTGGTGAGCGACGGCGAGCCGGAGTTCCTGGCCCGGCGCCGCCGGGTGCTGGCCACCGCGCCGCACATCACCGTGGTCGTCTGCACCCGGGAGCACCCGCAGGCGCTGGCGGCGTGCCTGGACAGCCTGCTCGCCCAGCAGTATCCGAGGTTCGGGGTGCTGGTGGTGGACAACGCGCCGGTCACCGACGCCACCGAGAAGGTGGTGCGGGCCGCGGCCGGCCGCGGCCCGGTCGACTACCTGCGCGAACCGCGCCCCGGCCTGTCGTTCGCCCGCAACACCGCGGTGCGGGCCGCCGCCGGGCAGATCCTCGCCTGGATCGACGACGACGAGATCGCCGACCCGCACTGGCTCGCCGAGGTGGCCCGGGCGCTGCACGAGCACCCGGAGGCCGACGTGGTCTCCGGCGTCATCGTGCCGGCCGAGCTGGAGACCCGGGCGCAGCTGTGGTTCGAGCAGTTCGGCGGGCACAGCAAGGGCCGCGGGTTCGCCCCGGACGTGTTCGGCCCGGCCACCGCGCACCGGCAGAGCCCGCTCTACCCGCTGCCGCCGTTCGGCACCGGCGCGAACATGACCTTCCGACCCGGCGTGATCGAGCGGATCGGCATGTTCGACACGGCGCTGGGCGCGGGCACTCCGGCCATGGGCTCGGAGGACACTCTCGCGTTCACCCAGGTGCTGCTCGGCGGCGGGACGATCGTGTACCAGCCGACCGCGGTGACCCGGCACTTCCACCGGCGCGACCTGGACGGACTGCGCAAGCAGATGGTCGGCTACGGGACGGGACTGGTTGCGGCGTACACAAGCCTCCTGCTCTCCCGTCCCTCGGTTGCCTGGGGCCTGGTGAAGCTCCTTCCCGCGGCGCTGCGGGAGATGACCGCCGCCAAGGACAGCACCCGGACCGCCACGCTGCGCGACGACTTCCCGCGGGAGCTGCTCGCCGCCAACCGGCGCGGCATGCTCGCCGGTCCGCGGGCGTACCTCAAGGGACGGCGCGCGGCGCGCCAGGCCTGACTCTCCTGCTCTCTCCCCCGCACCAGCAACGGAGGCCAGACCCATGCAGCAAAGCTCGATGCCGCCCGCCCCGGTGATCATCGCCGTGGCGCCCGAGGCCGGCGTGGTCCCCCAGCCGCCGGCCCGGCCCGCCGACCATCGCCTCGCCTTCGCGGTGGCCGGCCTGGTCACCGCGGTGGCCGGCCTGGCCGGCCTGCTCGTACCCCAGGACACCGTGCAGCTGATCCTGCTGCTGGTCTTCGCGGTGGCCGGCCCCGGAGCGGCGCTGATGTCGGTCCCGCGGGTCGGCAGCCGTCTCGTCTCGTGCGCGCTTTCCGTGGCCGGCAGCCTGACCGTCTTCTGCGCCGCCGCCGTGGTGACGCTCTGGACCCATCTCTGGCAGCCGATCGCCACGATCGGTGTGCTGATCGGTCTCACCGTCGCCGTCGCGGGCGTCCAGCTGCTCCGGCTGCCACCGCCGACCGCCGACCGGGCCCGGACGACCTCCGGACGGCGAAGCCCGGTCGATGCCGTGCCGTTCGTGACGCTGGCCGCGGGCGTGACCCTGTGGATCGTCTCGCTGGTCCGGCTGGAGCCGGGCGAGGTCGACGTGTACGGCCTCTCGTCGTCGCTGGGCGTCCCGTTCGTCGTGGGCGTGGTGCTGCTGACGGGCGGCTTCGCGGCCGAGCTGTTCGGCCGGGCCCGCGCCTGGGTGCTCGCCACCGTGCTGGTGACCGTCCCGGTGATCATGCAGGCGACCGTCCCGCTGCTGGACGGCACCACCGAGTACGCCTGGACGTACAAGCACCTCGGCGTGGTGGATCTGCTGCGCGACAACGGGCACCTGCTCGCCTCGAACGACATCTACCAGCAGTGGCCCGGCTTCTTCGCCGTCGTCGCGATGCTGTCGCACGCCTCCGGGCTCGACGCGATCTCCTTCGCGGCCTGGTCGTCGCTGTTCTTCGCGCTGGTCAACTCGCTGCTGACCGCCGCGCTGCTGCGCCAGTTCACCCGCGACCGCCGGGTGGTCGCGCTGGGCGTGCTGCTGATGCAGATCTGCATGTGGGTCGACATCGGCTACTTCTCCCCGCAGGCGTTCGTGTACTCGCTGATGCTCGGCTTCTGGATCATCGTGCTGCGCTGGCTGGTGCGCGTCCCGCAGACGGGCGTCCCGGCCCGGCGGCTCGCCAGGCTGCGCGCCTGGGCGCTGCGGGGCATGCCGGCCGCCCGGGAGACCGACCGGCGCACCCGGGTCTGTGCCGCACTCGCGGCCACCGCGGTGTTCGCCGCGATCACGGTGTCGCACCAGCTCAGCCCGTTCATCATGCTGGTGCCGGTGGTGGCGTTCGCGCTCCTCGGCGTGCTGCGGCCGCGGCTGCTGGCGCTGGTGCTGATCGCCGTGCTGGCCGCCTTCGTGGCGCCGCGGCTGGGCTCGGTGAGCAGCCAGTACAACATCTTCTCGCTGGACCTGCTGTCCAACGCCGAGGGCAACGCCGACCGGTGGGGCACGCCGGAGCAGGCGTTCTCCGCGACGGTGGCGCGCACGCTGGCGGTCGGCGTCTGGCTGGCCGGGCTCGCGGTGATCGCGGCGTCCCGCCGCCGGCTGGGCCGGGTCGCGGTGCCGGCGCTGCTCGCCTTCCTGCCGATGAGCACGCTGATCGGGGGCAACTACGGCGGCGAGGCGATCTACCGGGTGTTCGCGTTCTCCCTGCCCTTCGTGGCGCTGCTGATCGGCACGGTCTGGGTGGGCCGTCCGGACCGGCGCGCCAAGCTCGCGACGGTGGCGTCCGGGCTGCTGCTGGCCGTGATGATGCTGGCCGGTCTGCAGGGCCTGCAGGGCCAGCTGTCGGTGCATCAGGTGCGGGCCACCGACATCGAGGCGGCCGAGTACTTCTACGCCCACGCGCAGCCCGGCGCGGGCGTGACGCTGGTGGCGCCCAACTTCCCGACGAAGCTGGCCGCCAACTACGGCTCGTTCAACCGCGGCCACGTGTCGGTGGACATCTCGCTGGTCGGCGATCCGCTGTTCACCGGCTCGCTGAGCGCGAACCGGCTGCCGGACATCGAGAACTACATCCGCGACATGGGTTACCGGGTGAACTACCTGATCGTCAGCGACGCCATGGCCGACTACACCGACTACTTCGGCTACGAGCCGAAGGGCACGATGGCGGCCCTGGACGCGGCGATGCGGGTCTCGCCCGACTGGACCGTCTTCTACCAGGGTCCCGGCGTGACCATCTTCCAGCTGACCGGCGACACCCCGCCGGCCCGGTGACCGGCTGACCGGCGGCTGCCCACCTCCCCCGGGTGGCCGCCGGTCAGCCGGCCCTCGACCCGGCGTCGAAGCCGGTTCGCGCCCTCCACCCGGCGAACGGCACGGTCGTCTCCGAGCGCAGGCCGTCGAGCACGGCGAATCCGGCGGCGCCGTTGCGGTAGGTGTTCCGGTCGATCCGCAGGCCGCTGGGCGGGGCCGAGGCGTACTGGAGGCGGTAGACGACGGTTCCGGTCTTCCGGGTGATCGTGTTGCCGGTGATCGCCAGGTCGTCGATCCGGCCGCCGAAGTCGCCGCCGGTCTGCAGCAGGAAGGTGAAGCGCGACAGGGTGCTGAAGGTGTTGCCGGTGATCGCCATGCCGGTCGCGCAGCGCAGCACCAGCCCGGTGTCGCGGTCGTGGCCGGCGACGGTGCCGCCGATCGCCCGGTTGCCGGAGAAGACCGAACCGGCGCAGGGGCTGGCGCCGCTGGTGCCGGTCTCCATCACGCCGTCGTTGCCCTCGAAGGTGTTGGCGGCGACGGTGACGTTGTTCGCGTCGTAGAGCTCCATCCCGCCGCCGTCGACGCCGTAGTCGCTGGACGGGCCGTAGTTGCGGCGCACGGTGTTGGCCCGGAACACCGGGCCCGGCGAGTCGCTGACGAAGGTGGCGGACAGCCCGTACCCGCCGAAGTCGTCGTTGCGCGCCGCGCTGTTCTGGATGATGACGTTCTGGTCGTGCACGTCGTTGTGGTCGACCAGCACCCCGCGCCCGCCGCGGGTGACCCCGATCCCGGCGCCGTTGTGGTAGACCTGCGAGCCGGTGACGTGCACGTCGCGCGACTCGGTGATCAGGATGCCGTGGCAGCCCACCGGCAGGTTCGCCGCGTTGCGGCCCGCGCTGTCGCGCACCGTCACGCCGCTGATCAGGATCTTGCTGACCCGGTGGACGCGGATGCCGCTGCCGTGGTCGCCGGTGACGCCGACGTCCGGGTCCGGCTCGGGCACGCAGCCGCGGACGGTCAGGTCGGTGACGGTCACGCTGTTCGCGGCGATCAGCACGACGTCCCGGGTGCCGGACCGCCCGACGATGGTGGCCCGCTCCCCGGGCGCCGAGGTGATGGTCAGGTTCGGCCGGTTCACCGTGAAGGGCTCGTAGTCGCCGGCCCGGACGAAGATGCGCGATCCGGCCGTCGCGCTGGCGACCGCGTGCCGGATGGTCCGCCAGGGCGCGTCCGCGGTGCCGCCGGCCCGGTCGTCGCCGCGGGTGGACACCCAGAAGCCGGGCCCGGCGTCGCCGACGTCCGGCGGGCGGCTCGCGTGGATCAGCCCCCGCCACACCCCGGCACCGCCCGCGGTGAGCACCAGCACCACCAGGAGGATGAGCCAGGTCCGGCTGCGCATCCCGGTCACCCGCCGGACGCGGGATCGCGGCGTCTCACGTGAGCCTCTTCCCGGCCAGCCGGGCGACGCGGCGGGCCAGGCGCCACCCGGGCCGGGCGAGCCGCTTGAGCCCGGGGGTCAGGCCCGGCTCGCCGCCGGCGGCCAGCGCCACGAGGTCGGCGCCCGAGTGGTCCGGGGTGGGCTGCAGGCGGGGAACGGCGAAGCGGTCGTCGCGCGGGGTGTGCAGACGGCGGCCCACCTCGGTCGCGTTGTCGTAGCCCAGGCTCGCGACCAGGTCCCGTACCCGCCGATGGTGATAGCCGTGCGGATAGGCGAAGGACCGGGGCCGGCCCAGCCGCCCGGTCAGGGCCTCGTGGCTGCGGGTGATCTCGCGGCGGAGCTGGGCGGCCGGCAGCACGTCGAGCGGATGGTGGACGTGGCTGTGGTTGCCGATCTCGACGGTCCCGTCCGCGGCGACCTCGGCCAGCTCGTCCCAGGTCAGCATCGGCCCGAAGGCGTCCCTGGACGGGCCCAGCCAGTCGGCCCGGGCGCCCAGGTGACCCGTCGAGGCGTACAGGGTGGCCCGGGAACCGGTGTCGCGCAGCACGGGCAGGGCCTCGGTGAGGAAGTCGCGGTAGCCGTCGTCGAAGGTGACCGCCATCAGGCGCTCGCCGCCGGCCACGCGCGCCAGCGCCTCGGTGAGGCCGACCAGCTCGTAGCCCGCCTCGCGCAGGGCGCCCAGCTGCTCGGCGAGCAGCTTCGGCGGCACCGCGAGGTCGCGCATCGGCCCGTCGACGGCGGACACCGAGTGGTACATGAGCACCGGCAGGTTGGTCCAGGTCACCCGTCATCCTCGTCCGTTTTGTCCCTTCACCACCACGCTACCCGCGCCGATCACGCCTGGTTCGCCTCTGCCGAAAGTCGTAGCCACTTCTCCCGCTCGAGACGGAAGCGGCCGGCCCCGGTCGACCGGCAGGGTGGCGACCATGTCGTTCGATCCTTTGCGCGGCGCGGAGGCCACCGTCCAGGCCGGCCTGGTGCTCGGCGCGGTCGTGCTCCCGCCCGCCTGGCACGCCCTCGATCCGGCACTGTCCGGGATCCTCGCCGGCATGCTCGCGTTGCTGGCCGCCGCCGTCTACGCCCTGCACGCGGTGACCTTCGACCTTTTCCGTCTGACGGGTCACCGCCAGGACTGAACCCTTGCGGTCGACAAATTCGTATCCCCCGGCGACGACGTTCTGGCACACCGGGAGCGACGATGTTCCGACTCATCCACCTGCACAGCGACGGCACCACCCCGCGGATCACCGTGGAGGCCGACGGCTTCGTCAGCGCCCGTTCCGCCCTGGCCCGATATCGCAGCGCCCCCGCCGCGTACTTCGGCGTGGGCCGGTTCGACCACGAGGGCACACTCGCCGAGATCATCCTGGACCGGCTGTGCGGGCCGCTCGGCGACTGCCCGCGCCCGGCGTCGCTGGTGCACGTGACCACCTACCACCGGCTGTGCGAGACCTGCGCGACGGGCCTGGACGTGCTGACCGTCGCCGAGCTGGCCCGGGTCCTCGGCATCTCGTGCCGGCTCGCCCCGGTGCTGGCCCGCTCCGGCCGGCACGCCGCGCTCGAGGAGGCGTACCCGTCCGGGAACCGGATCGCCCGCGAGTTCGCCGCCCACGTCGAGGACCCGCGGTGGCGCCAGGAACTGTGCCGGGAGCTGGACCGCACGCCCGGCGCGGTGAACGGCCTGCTGATCGGGGTGGGCGCGCTGACCCACCGCGACGTCCTCGACCTCTACCCCCGGTTGCGGGCGCTCGCCGACGAGCTGCCGCCCGGCGTGCGCGACGAGCTGACCCGGGCTACGGCCCGGCCGTTGTCCCCGGCGGGAGTGGCGGGGCTGCGCCTGGGCCTGTCACTCGACTGACCCGGCCCTTCGGACCGACGCGCAGCAGGGCGCCGTTCGCGTCCCGGACGTAGAACCGGCCGTCCGCGCCCCAGACACCCGGCCGGCCCAGGCAGAGGTCGCCCGCCGGGCTCCGGCGGCACGGGCCGCGTCCCTGCTCGACGATCCAGGCCGAGCCGTCCGGCGCGATGACGATGCCCCCCGGTCCGGGCTGCAGCATCATCAGCCCGGCCATCACCAACTGTGTGATCATTCGCTTCCCCCTCGGTTCCAGGCTGGCGTCCGGGGCATGCCGAGGGGATGGGGACGTCCATGATCCGACCGCGTACGGTGCCCGCATGACTCTTCGATTCGAGGAGCTCGCGGCACGCGCGCGGGCGTTGGTCGCGGACGGGCGGCGCGCGGTTCTCGGGATCGCCGGTCCGCCCGCGGCCGGCAAGACGACGCTCGCCGAGGAGCTGGTCGCGGCGCTGAACCCGGCGCCGCCGGCCGGACTGGTGGCGGGCGGCTGGGTGGCGCACGTGCCGATGGACGGCTTCCACCTCGCCGACGTGGAGCTCACCCGGCTCGGCCTGCGCGACCGCAAGGGCGCGCCGGACACGTTCGACGCGCTCGGCTACGCCGCCCTGCTGCGCCGGCTGGTCGAGGACGAGGACGAGATGATCTACGCGCCCGGCTTCGAGCGGACGCTGGAACAGCCGCTGGCCGGCGCGATCCCGATCGAGCGGAACGCCCGGCTGATCATCAGCGAGGGCAACTACCTGCTGCTCGACCAGCCGCGCTGGCGCCGGGTGCGTCCGCTGATGGCCGAGGTCTGGTACGCCGACCTCGACCGCGGCACCCGGCTCGAGCGGCTGATCTCCCGGCACGTGCGGTTCGGCAAGGAGCACGACGCGGCGGTCTCCTGGGCGACCGGCACCGACGAGCACAACGCCGCGCTGATCGCGGCGACCCGCCCGGCGGCCGACCTGATCGTGCCGTCCGCGCTCATCCGGGACATCGGCAGTCCACCCGCCTGAGTGGCATGCTTCACGTGTGTCCGTCGACGAGGCAACCGAGTCCGTGCCGCGCCGCCGGGTCGGCCGGGCGATCCGCTTCGCGCTGACCCTCGGCGGCATTCTCCTTCTGCTCTTCGGGCTGCCCTGGTGGACGCTGATCGCCGGCGGCAACCACTGGCCGCACGGGGTGCTCGTGGCCGGCACGGTGGTCTTCGCGGTGGCGCTGGTCGCCTTCCCGCTGCTGATGGTCGCCGGCCACGGCCGCCGGCACCGCGACGCCGCCGCCGTTGCCGGCGACACCACGCTCGGGGTCGTCTGGGTCCTGTTCGTCTGGTCCATCGCCGGCCTGATCCTCACCGGGATCCTCGGGGCGGCCGGTGTGGACTCGCCGGCCCGCTCGCGCGTCGCCACCCTGGTGGTCACCGCGATCTCGCTGGTGCTGCTGGTGTGGGGCTTCGCCCAGGCCAGGCGGGTGCCGCGCGTCCGCCGGGTGACGGTGACGGTGCCGCGCCTCGGCCCCGGCCTCGACGGGTTGCGGCTGGTGCTGCTCACCGACACGCACTACGGCCCGATCGACCGGTCCCGCTGGTCGCGCCGGGTGACCGAGGTGGTGAACACCCTGGACGCCGACGTGGTCGCGCACACCGGGGACATCGCCGACGGCGAGGTGGCGCAGCGCCGCGCCCAGGCAGCGCCGCTGGCCGACGTGAAGGCGTCGCTGGCCCGCGTCTACGTGACCGGCAACCACGAATACTTCAGCGGCGCGCAGCGCTGGGTCGAGCACATGGCGTCGCTGGGATGGGAGGCGCTGCACAACCGGCACCTGGTGGTGAGCCGCGGCGGGTCGTCGCTGGTCATCGCCGGGGTGGACGACCGCACCGCGGCCGGCTCGGGCGTGCCCGGCCACCACGCCGATCACGAGGCCGCGCTGGAGGGCGCCGACCCGTCACTGCCGGTCCTGCTGCTGGCGCACCAGCCCGCCCAGATCGGCGGCGCCGTGGCGCACGGCGTCGACCTGCAGATCTCCGGTCACACCCACGGCGGCCAGATGTGGCCGTTCCACTACCTGGTCCGCCTCGACCAGCCGGTGCTGCAGGGCCTGACCAGGCACTCGGATCGCACCCAGCTCTACACGAGCCGCGGCACCGGTTTCTGGGGCCCGCCGTTCCGCATCTTCGCCCCCAGCGAGATCACCCTGCTGACGCTGCGGTCCGAGTGACCCCTCGCGCGGACGCCGCCCGCGTGGCTCCGAGCCGAACCGGCCGGGTCGGCAGTCGCTCTCCGGCACCCACCGGGCGAGTCCGGAACCAGGGCCATCTGCCTGCCGTGCCACCGGGACCCGCGTCGATCACACGGGGAACCCGGATTTCTTGATCTCGGATTCCCATAGGTGAAGATAGCGGTAGTCGTGTTCGAGACGCCCCGGCTGTCGGATCGAGGTGCTGGCCACGTTCACCGCCAATCCGCTGACGACACCGAGAACAGCCGCACTCACTCCGAGTCCAGGGACATCCAGCAGCTGGCCGGCATACCCGGCCGCGATGGCCACCGTCACCAGTGCCCCTTTTCGAAGCACCAGCGATACGCCTGATTCCTTACCGTATCGAAGCAACTGCTCCCGGGCGTCGTTCAACCGGCGCTCCACCCGGGCGTACGCGTCTGCGGGGTGGCGGCTCTCCAGTTCGCTCAGCAATTCCATGAGCGCGGTCATCATGTCCGCTCGCGCAGATTCATGTAGTTCCCGGAAATTCCACAGGTCTCCGATGTCGACTCCGGCGCCGGGGACGGGAAGGAGCGGGCCGATGTCGATTCGCCAGCCGTCCGCCACCCGGTGCCCCGCGATCGGGTCGACATTCATCCGGAAGGCGGCCGTCACGTCAGTGTGCGGGTGCAGTCCGTCGGCTCCCTCACTGCCTGCCCTCCGATTGTTCTCGGCCGCGATCCGGGCGGCGATGATGCTGACCACCACGTGCATCAGTCGTGGCGAACCGTAGAGGCGCCACCTGGCACCCGGGTGCCGGGCGGCATAACCCCGTGTCACCAGCATGTCGACCACGCTGGAGTCGAGCTTGCCGACGTACAGCATCGCGGTGGAGTCGAGAGACGGGGGTTGTTCCGGAAGCTGTGCCTCAGCCTCGCCGATCTCCGCGATCGCATGTTCTAGTTCATGGCCGATCTCGTCCAGCCTCAGCTCGCCGCGGAAATCGTTGTACGGTTCGACCGGCGTGTAGAACCCTCGATCCTTGATCGCGGTCATCTCCGAGCCGATTCGCGACTGCCAGCCGGGCGCGACCACTGTGCGCAGGCCGTCCCAGTAGAGCACGGCGCGTTGGATGACGGTCGCCGGCGCCGCAGCGAACGGGTAGTAGAGCATCGTCGGCATAGGAGATCTCCTACTCGGGCATCCCGCGAGCTGGTTACCGTACCCCCCGCTTGCTCACGAACTGACGATGGTCTCCCGGCGCCTCGGCCGAGACAGTGAGGCGGCACGGAGAGGCCGTGGCGTGGCCTCTCCGTGTGGCTTCACCGTCAACCGGCCAGGTGGCCCCAGCGGTCCTCCAGCTCCGCCCACGGGCCCTGGTCCTCGACCCGGCCGCCGATCAGCACGACCACCCGGTCGGCCTGGGTGAGCGCCGCCCGCTTCGACGTCGAACCGACCACCGTCACGCCGTGCTCGCGCAGCGCCCGCCACAGCTCCAGCTCGGTGGTCACGTCCAGCGCCGAGGACACGTCGTCGGCGATGAGCAGCTCGGTGCGCGGCGCCAGCGCCCGGGCCAGGGCCAGCCGCTGCAGCTGACCACCGGACAACCTCGTGCCCTTGTGCCCGATCAGCAGCTGCAAGCCGCCGCCGGCCGCGGCCAGGTCGTGCTCGAGCTGGGCGGTCGACACCGCGTCGGCCGCGTCCACCTCGTGCCCGAGCTGGATGTTGTCGGCCACCGTGCCGGAGAGCACGCGCGGCAGCTGGGCGACGTAGCCGACCTGGTTGGGCCGCAGGAACACCTCCGGCTCGTCCACCGGCTCGCCGTTCCAGCGCAGCTCGCCGGTGTGGTGCACGATCCCGGCCAGGGCGCGCAGCATCGACGACTTGCCCGACCCGACCGGGCCGACCACCAGCACCAGCTCGCCGCGGGACACGGTCAGCTCGACGTCCTGCACGCCGAGCGTCCCGTTCTCGTGCACCGCGCTGAAGTTGTGCAGCTCCAGGCGCCGCAACGGGTTGCGCGGCGCGGTCGGCGGGGCCGGCGCGGTGCCGGCGGCCAGGTCGACGCCGGGCACGTCCGCGGAGTACTCCGCGGTGCCGGACATGGCGACCGTGCGCCGGGTCCACACCCGGGCCGACGGGAACTGCGAGACCAGCGACGCCGTGGTCCAGGCGAACCAGCGCGCGGCGCCGAGCGTGGCCACGGCGATCAGGGTCGCCGCCGCGGACAGGCTCCCGGCCAGGTAGAGCGCCCAGGCCGCGATCGGCAGCAGGCCGCTGACGATCGACGGCGTGGAGCGGGCCCACACCTGGATCGAGATCTCCCGGCGCTGGCGGTCGCTGCGGGCCGCGTCCAGCCGGGCGAGGTGCTCGAGGACCGGCACGGTGGCGCCGGCCAGCTTCACCGTGCGCGCCGCCGACAACGACGACACGAGGGCCGTCGCGAAGGCCGCGCGGGCCGCGACCGTACGGCGAGCCGCCTTTTCCAGCCTCGGGCCGAAGAGCGTGGCCGCGAGGCCGGAGAGCACCATCGTGCCGAGGAAGAACAGCGCCGGCACGAACGACTGAGCGGCCAGCGTCATCGCGACGATCATCACGAGGCTGGTCGCGTTGTCGATCAGGTTGTCGGCGAGCATCACGACGCGCTCGGTGTCGCCGCCCTGCGCGACCACCTCGGCCGGGGTGTACTTGCTGACCCGCCGTGGGCCGATCTGCCCGTGCACCAGCCGCAGGCTGATCCGCAGCATCTGCCGGACCCACCACTCCGGGAACCAGGCGCCGGTGTAGTACAGCGTCGGGATCGCCAGCAGCAGGCCGGCGGCGATGCCGATGGCCGGGTGGAGCGGGTTGCCGATGCCGTCGACCACGTTCGCCCAGAGCAGCGGCAGGATCGCGCCGTCCAGCCCCAGCAGCACCAGGATGATGAACAGCGCGACCGCGCCCAGCCCGTACCGCGGGTCGTTGGTGGCGAGGCGGACGATCTCCCGCATCGTCCGGGCGCGGGGCGCCTCGGGCAGCGGCGGCGGCTCGACCGTGGGCAGGGTGTTCGTCAGCGCCTCGGCGCCGAGTTCCACCTGCACCGCCGTGTCCCAGTCGCGTTCCTCCTCGACCAGCACTCCCCCGCCGCCGGAGCGCGCCGGCACGGCCAGGCTGCTGCTCGCCATCAGCTGCGCGAAGCGTTGCGACTCGCGCAGCGGCCCGGCCTCGACGACCTCGCCGTCGCTGAGCACGACCACCTCGTCGCAGCGCTGCACACTGGACAGCCGGTGCGCCACGATCACGCCGATCCGGCCGTCGAGCAGCCGGTCGGTGGCGCGCTGCACCCACGACTCGGTGACCGGGTCCATCCGGGCGGTGGCCTCGTCGAGGATCACCACATGCGGGTCGCGGACCAGGATGCGGGCGAACGCGACCAACTGCTCCTGACCGGCGGACAGTTTGTAGCCGCCCTCGCCGAGCTTGGTGTCGATGCCGTCGGGCAGGCTGGTCACCCACGCCGTCAGGCCCAGCTCCTCCAGCGCGCCGGCCGCCTTCGGCTGCAGGCCGGGGTCGAACAGCGCGATGTTCTCGGCCAGCGTGCCGGCCAGGATCTCGGTGCGTTGCGGCACGATCGCGGTCCATCGGCGCAGCCCCTCGACGTTCATGTCGTTGAGGTCGACGCCGCCGAGGAAGACCGTGCCCCGCGGCACGTCGACCGCCCGGGTCAGCACCTTCGCCAGCGTGGACTTGCCGGAGCCGGTGCGGCCGATCAGCGCGTACGAGCGGCCGCGCGCGAAGGTCAGGTTGACGTCGCGCAACGCCGGCGGCCGACCGCTGTCGGACTCGCTGTAGCGGAAGGTCAGGTCGCGCACGACCAGGTCGCCGTCGACCGGCGGCACCCCCTCGGTGGGTTCCTGCGGCACGTCCTGCAGCAGCTGCACCCGGCTCCAGGCGCCCAGCGCGTTCTGCAGCTCGGGGACCATCCGGGTGACGTGTTCCAGGGTGCCGCCGAAGCCGAGCGCGAGCAGCCACACCGCGGTCAGCCGGGCGCCGTCCACATGCCCGGTGATCAACGCCCAGGCACCCACGACCACGAGAGCCGCGATCAGCGTACGGGTGATGGCGCCGGCGCCCATGGTGATGCGCGACGACGACCTCCAGACGAGCCGTCCCCGCCGGATCACCTCGCTCGCCCGGCGCGCATAAAGCCGTCTCACGTACGGCGCGGCCAGGCTCGTCCGTACGTCGTCCTGACCATGGATGGACTCCTCCATCACCGCGGCCAGATCCGACCAGGCCTCCTCCTCGGAGATCCGCAGCGGCGACAGCCGCTGGATCGGCTTGTTCATCGTCAGATAGAGCACGAATGACACCACGACCATGCCGACGCCGGCCGGCCACCAGACGAAGAACGCGGTCACGATGGAGAGCAGCGCCACGGCCACCGACTGCGCGATCCGCACGCCGCTGCCGCGCAGCTCGGCGCCGACCTGGTAGACGTCCGAGTCGATCCGGTCGAGCAGCTCGCCGACCGGCGTGTTCTCCAGCCGCGGCAGGTCCTGCCCGAACGCCACCCGGTTCAGCCCGCGCCGGATCCGCGCGGCCCAGTCGGCGGTCAGGCCCGCCGCGACCAGGCCGACGAAGACATCGCTGAGCACCGAGGCGACCAGCGCCACGGCGAGCACCACGAACAGCGGCATGGACCGGTCGACGAGAACCGCGCCGGCCAGCGCGAGAGCACCGGCCTGCCCGGCCGCGCCGAGGACGATGAGCAACGCGGCGAGAGCCGATCGGCTCCTCGACGTGGCCCAAAGATCTCGAAGCAAGCGCATGAAGACAGTCCTCTGGCGGGCGGGGGATGGCGGTCTTCCCATCCTGCTTGGGGCACCGAAGGTCTTCAACGCATTTATCTCGCAGGTCACGCGCTGAGCTGGGCGGCCGTCCGGCTGATCGTGGAGCGCGGGTACGACCAGGTGCTGCTCGAGGACATCGCGGCCGCTGCGGAGGTGTCGCCGCGCACCTTCACCAATTACTTCTCCTCCAAGGCCGAGCCGGTCCTTCGCC